>JBKJPD010000057.1:0-5872 GCA_046595345.1 Pseudonocardia sp. | reverse complement strand
CCGGAGGGAACGGTCATGGGCCGGTTGCACAATGCCCGGGCCCGGCTGCGGCGCGCGCTCGCCGGAGCGGGCGTGGTCGCGCCGAGAGGGGAGAGACGATGAGCCTCTGGTCCCGCGTGGGCTACACGGTCCGCTATTCGCCGCTGGCCGGTAGGTGATCACGTTGGCGATCTGCGCGGCGCGGTCGCGGCCGTAGGTTTGGTAGACGTACTGGATGGCTTCCTCACGTCGGCCGGTCTCGACGTCACCATCGGCATGATCGGCTGCACCCACGCCCTCGACGGCCGCGGCGCGACGATGTCCTCGCCCGATTCCGAGGGGTAGACCTGCAGCGTCGGTGTGGTGGTCCTGCTGCGACGTTCACCGGTACTCGGGGTTCGGGTGGTCGAAACGCGCTCCCCCGTCCCAGGCCGAACGCTGGTTGCCGTAGGCGGGGAACCCGCCCGACCCGCGCAGTAGGACCGCCAGATGCATCAGGTTCCAGCTCATGAACGTCACGTTGCGCTGGGTGAAGTCGTTCTGCGGACCACCCGAGCCCTCATCGAGATAGCTGAGACCGGGCCCGGCCTCCCCGATCCAGCCGGCGTCGGCCTGCGGTGGGATCACATATCCCAGGTGCTGCAACGAGTACAGGACGTTCATCGCCACGTGCTTCACCCCGTCCTCGTTGCCGGTCACGATCACCCCGCCGACCTTGCCGTAGTAGGCGTACTGCCCGGCCGCGTTGAGCTCAGAGGAATTGGCGTAGAGCCGTTCGATCACCCGGGTACACACGCTGGACTTGTCACCGAGCCAGATCGGTGTACCGAGCACGAGGATGTCCGCGGCCTTCACCCGCCGGTAGAGCGCAGGCCACTCGTCGCTCGCGGCACCGTGGCAGGTCATGTCCGGCTGCACGCCGGGCGCCAGGTCGTGGTCGACGGCGCGGATCTCGTCGACCTCCACGCCGTTGGCCCGCATGATCGCCGTGCTCACCGCCATCAAGCCGGCGGTGTGGGACCGGCCCGGGGAGGGTGTGAGTGTGCAGTTGACGAACAGCGCCCGCAGGCCTGCCGTGTCGGGTCGGGTCATCGGTGACTCCAGTCAGGGTTGTCGGACTGTCTCAGCGGGCATCTTGAATCTCGATCTTCGGACTCGAGTCGATCACGGTAGGAGGACGCTGGGCGCGTCTGGACTGATCATGAGTGAACTCCTGGTGGATCGCACCACCGGCCGGGGTGGGCGCGCGGAGAAACACTCCCGTCGGCCGGTCCTGGACGCGATCTTCTACCTGGTGCGGGGCGGTATCGCCTGGCAGCCCAGAGCGGTAGGCCCGCAGAAGTGTTTCCTGCGCGAGGTCCTCGGCGTCGGCCGGCTGGCCGGTCCGCGCACGCGCCACCCGGTGGAGCACGTCAGTCTCAGGAAGGACGTAGAGCGCGAACGTTTCGCCCAGGGTGCGGAGCTCCGCCACGATTGCCCCTCTTCCCTCCGACGCGATGGTGCACGCCATGACTGATCGGCAGCAATTCATGAACGGCACAGGGTCTTCCACTGTGACGACGACGCAGCTTCCGACGAGCACCGTTGCGTTGCTCCTGCGGCGGTTTTTCTAGGGCACGGCGATCTGGGGCACGCCGACGATCATGGTGAGGACGTAGAAGGGTGGGGTGCCTGCGGGAAATCCGAGTATTTCCGGGTCGTCGGTCGGTGGGTCGGGTCGCAGGCAGATGACGGCGACGCCGAGGCCGGTGACGTGGTAGTCGAATACCGACAATTCCGTGCTGCCGCTGATCCTGCCCTCGTTGGGCAGGGTACTGCGGTCGTAGAGCTCGACCCGGCTGCGGAGCGGGAGTAGCGAGGTGGGCACGAGCCCGGCGATCGGGCTGGGCTGGCAGGCGGGCCCGGTGTCGGGGGTCCAGTGGACCGGGTTGCTGGGCAGCTGGACCTGGATGTGCGCGCCGTCCGGCACGGTTTGCGGGATCCAGGTGCCGTTCCACCAAACGAGGTTGTCGCGCTGTTGCTGGGTGACCACGTAGGCGTGGTCGTTGGTCAGTGGCTGGCCGCCGTCCCCGGGGGGGGTGGGACCGGGCGTGGCGACCGCGCTTGAGGTGGACAGCACCAGGGTCGTCAGGGCGGCGAGGGAGAGAGCGGCGAGGGCGGCGGGGGCGAGGAAGCGGCGGCGCACGGTCAGCCCCGTTGCTGTGCGGGGTCGATGAGGATGTTGCCCATCATGCCGTTGTCCTCGTGGGGAAGGACGTGGCAGTGGTACACGGTTTTGCCGATCGTGTCGGGCCGGAAGTAGGTGCGCATGGTGAACTGGCCGTGCGGGGGTAGCCGGAACACGTCCCACCACACGGCCGGGTCGGGGTGCCACGAGGTGTCGCCGGGTGGGATGCCCTGGATGTCGATGACCTGGAACGGGTTGACGTGGATGTGGAAGGGGTGCTGGAAGACGTCGTCGTTGATGATCGTCCATTCCTCGACTGTGCCGGCTTCGACTTCCTGGTCGATGCGGTCCATGTCGTAGGCCTTGCCGTCGATCAGGAATCGCACCCCGATGCCGTGTCGGCCGGAGAGGTCGCCGGAGAAGGTGAGTGTGCGGCGGCGGGTCACCGGCAGGTTCGGCATCTGCGGCGGGGTGACCAGTGTGGTCGGGATTCGGCCGGTGGAAGGGGAGCCGGCGACGACCATGGTCGCCAGTTGCACGTAGGGGCGGGGCCCACCGGGGTGGCCTTGGTCGTAGGCCTCGGCGTAGACCCGGTACCGGCCGGGTGTACCGCCCTGGATGATGAACTCGGCCCGATTGCCCGAGGTGAGCATGAGGTTGGGCCACCGCTGGGTCCGGGCGAACGGGACGCCGTCCTGGCCGATTTGGTGCAGCTCGTGGTTGTCGATATGCAGCCAGAGCGCACGGTGCGGGTTGGCGTTGAGGAAACGCCAGCGCTGGGTTTCGCCGGGCCGGATGGTGATCTCGGGCAGAAGCTGGCCGTTGATCGTGAAGTACATGCTGCTGGGGATCGCGGGAATGCCGTTGAACGGCACCGGCCCGCCGGTGGGGACCACCAGCGTGGTGGGCACCTCGCCGTCGTCGTCACCGACCCACAGTTCGTTGGCGACCAGAACGCGTTCGCGCATGTCCGCGATCTCGGGCACCCGGTCGATGTCACCCTCGACGATGATCGGGCCGGACAGCCCGGCCCAGCCCTGGTGACTGGTGGAGCCGTGGAAGTGCGGGTGGTACCAGTGCATCCCGGCCGGTTGATCAGCGGGGATGTTGTAGGAGTATTGGTGACCGCCCAGCGGGTTGACCCGGACGAACACGTTGTCTGCCGCGCCCTCGGGGGACACCTGCATCCCGTGGGTGTGGATGTTGGTGGCGAGCATGACCTGCGGCAGCGTCTCGCCCGCCGCAAGGTGGCCGGCCAGGAACGGCACACAGTCGAGTGTGCCGTTCGGTGGGGCGCTCCCCCCAACAGTCGCTGGGGGATGGGCCGCGCACAGTGGGGGCAGCTTGTTCAGCGGGATGCCCATCGGCCGCATCCGGTTGCGCAGCAGGATGCGGAGTGTGTCACCCGGCCGGACGCGCAGGACCGGACCGGGGAGTTGCCCGTTGTAGGTGTCCAGGGTCAGCGCCCGGTCCCGGAGCCGGACCTGGGTTGCGGCCATGTCGAGTTGGTAGTCCAGGAGTCCGCCGGTGCTGCGCACCTCGGTGAGGTCGCGCACGGGGTCCCCGTCGGCATAGGCCGCGGGGGCCGCGGACGAATGGGGTAGCAGCAGACCGCCCAGCGTCGCCGCGCTCATCCGCGTGAGAAACGCTCTGCGATCCATCAAGTTCCTCCGATATCGACCGTGACTGATCCTGGTGATATCGACGAAACACAGCCGAAGGGGCGTTGGCATTCCACAATTGCCGGAGAACCCCTGACCGGGTGAGTACACCCCTGGAACGAGTGAGGCCCAGGAGGTTCGTCGCCGACAACCGGCCAGAGCAAGATTGATACCTGCGACGGCGCGGTGCTTCTGTCAGCACGATCCCGTTTCCTACGGCGCGCAACATCAGGCCGCGCCACCACCTCGAACACGGGTCGGCGGCCTAGCTGTCAGCACAGTGCCAGGTATCGCGAAGTGTGTCATCTTGCTGACACTTCATTGTGATCCCGGCGGCGCTGGCGCCGTGACGCTGTCACTCTGGTCCTATGGCGTTGACACTCCTGTAGCCGCTCTCCAATCTTGACCGGACAACCTGAGGTTGGACCTGTGCGGCGCCCGAACGAGGGTGGCCCGCGACTCCTCAAGTGAAGAACCCGGACCGGCCGCGGTCGAGGCCGCGATGCGCTCCTGGGTTCTGGCCCAGCTCTCGGAGCGGCCAGCACCCGAGGGGGTTCCGGTGCGGGAGCAGCGCCCGGTCCTCGCTCTCGACGGTAAGACCGTGCGTGGCGCTCATGTCCGCACCGCCAATCATGATGAGCGACGACGGGCAGGTCACACCGCGTCGGCCACGTATCTCGGACCCCGCCGGGCTCTCCGTGAGACGTGAAATGTCAGCCTGTGACACCATCGGTGCCGTGGATACTGCGGGCGGTGGCGGCTCCGGGCCCTTCACGTTCCCCGGCGCGACCGGCAACGTCGAGAACGCCAGGATCCGGGAGGCCGCGTGGATCGCCCGCTGCGTCGGGCGCGGCGCGTCCGCGCCGCTCACCCACGACGACGTCATCGCGGTGGCCGGGTCCCTGGGCTCGGCTACTCTCCCGCCCGGCGCGGTGCTGTTCGGCGCCGACGACCCGGCGAGCGCCGGGGTGTGGATTGTACGCGAGGGTCGGGTCGAGCTCAGCGTCGGCTCGGGCCGCCGCCGGGTGGTCGTCGGTGTTCTGCGGCCCGGGGACGTGGAGGGCGACATCCCGCTGCTACTCGGCCGTCCGCCGCCCTACACCGCGCGGGCGGTCGATCACACCGTGTGCCTGCACCTGCCCGGGCCGGCGTTCGAGCAACTGCTCGCCGACCGTCCCGCGATCGGGCGGCGGTGGCTGTCCAGCACCGCGCAACGCCTCGCCGCCAGCCACAGCAGGCTGATAGGGATGCTCGGCCGCCCACTGCCCGCGCAGCTCGCGGGCCTGCTGATCGACGAGGCCGAAGCCGGTGAGGTACAGCTCCCCCAACGCACCCTCGCCGCCATGCTCGGGGTGGCACGACCCTCACTCAACAAGATCCTCAAGGACTTCGAACGACGCGGCTGGGTCTCGGTGAGCTACGGATCGGTCCGGCTCCACGATCCCGACGCGCTGTCCGCCCTCACCGCCCCCGGATGATCTCGCGCGCGCAACCCGGGACACCGACCGGTCTATTCGGTGTCCCCGGGCAGTCCCGTCGATCGTGTGTCGTCGCCGCCCGCGCCGAAGGCCGCGGGCACCTACCCGGGTTCCTCTGGTACGGGCTCAACAACGACCCGTGACGGGCGACCGGGCGACCGCGCACCACATCGCGGGGACCGTCGCCATTCGGATGGAAGGAACCATTTCACATGCGTAACCTCATGCGCTCCACGATCGTCGCCGCCGCCCTCACCGTGCCGCTGCTGGTCGTCGGATCCGGGTCCGCCTTCGCCGCCGAACCCGCCACCACCACGTCGAGCGCGAGCGCCGTGACGAGTGTCGCAGCTAACAACGGCAACAACAACAACAACGACGGAATCGTGGGTGACCTCGTCGACGGCCTGGTCGGCAACGGAACCAACAACAACTCCTTCGAGGGCTCCTTCCAGGGCTCCTCCAACGGCTCCTACGGACACTCGTCCAACGGCCTCCTCGACGGTCTCCTGGGCAACGGGAACTACAACGACTCCAACGGGAACTCGTCCAACAGCCTCCTCGGAGGCTCGTCCAACGGCCTCCTCGGG
>JBKJPD010000653.1:0-4771 GCA_046595345.1 Pseudonocardia sp. | reverse complement strand
CGGTCCCGGTCGGCGCGCAGCTCGCCGTGATCGGCACCGCGGCGGCAGTCCCGGCGGCCCCTGCCCCTGCCCCTGCCCCTGCCCCTGCGGGGGAGGCTCCTGCTCCGCAGGCCCCGGCTGCTGTGCAGGCCCCGGCCAACAACACCTCCGCCCCTGAGCCGGTGCGGAAGGCCGAGGAGACGTCCGTCGCCGAACCCGCCCGCCCGCAGGGCGACGACACCGGGACCGACCCGACCGGGGCCCCCTACGTCACCCCGCTGGTCCGTAAGCTGGCCGCCGAGAATGACGTGGACCTCTCCACCCTCGCCGGTACCGGCGTCGGCGGACGCATCCGCAAGCAGGACGTGCTGGCAGCGGCCGAGGCGGCGAAACCCGCCACCGCGCCGGAACCCACCCCGGCCCCGGCCGCCGCACCCCGCACAGCGACGGCACCCGCCAAGCCCGCCGCCGGTGGACCCCAGCCCGGCTCCACCGTGAAGTTGCCGCGGCTGCGGCAGGTGATCGCCCAGCGAATGACCGAGTCGCTGCGGGTCTCGGCGCAGCTCACCACGGTGCAGGAGGTCGACGTCACCCGCATCGCGCGGCTGCGCTCCCGTGCGAAGGCCGAGTTCGAGCGGCGCGAAGGCGTCAAGCTGACGTACCTGCCGTTCTTCGCGAAGGCCACAATCGAGGCGCTCAAGGCGTTCCCACAGGTCAACGCGTCGATCAACGACGAGACGAAGGAGGTGACCTACCACGGCGCCGTGCACCTGGCGATCGCGGTGGACACCCCCCGTGGCCTCCTCGTTCCGGTGATCCGCAACGCCGAGGACCTGAACATCGCCGGTATCGCCCGGCGGATCGCCGACGTGGCGGCCCGCACCCGCGACAACAAGATCGGCCCCGACGAGCTCTCCGGCGGCACGTTCACGATCACCAACATCGGCAGCGCCGGTGCGCTGTTCGACACGCCGATCATCAACCAGCCGCAGGTCGCCATCCTGGGCACCGGTGTGATCAGCAAGCAGGCCGTGGTGGTCACCGGGGCGGACGGCGAGGACGTCATCGCGATCCGCTCGATGTGCTTCCTACCACTGACCTATGACCACCGGCTGGTCGACGGCGCCGATGCCGGCCGGTTCGTCAGCGCGATCAAGGCACGCCTCGAGGAAGGCGCCTTCGAGGCCGACCTCGGGCTGTGACACCGCACAGACTGTGACGCTCGCGGCGCGCGGCCTACTCGAGTCGCGCGCCCGGAGGACGTCCGCGAGGATGTCGGCGTGCGCGTCGTCATCGCCGGCTCGTCCGGCCTGATCGGAACTTTCCTCGTCTCCCACCTGAGGGAGGCGGGGCACGACGTTCTGCGGCTCGTCCGGAGAACGCCCGCCGCCCCGGACGAGCGCGGCTGGGACCCCGCTGCGGGCCGGATCGACGCCGGGACGTTCGAGGGCGTCGATGCGGTGATCAACCTGAACGGCGCCGGTATCGCCGACCGGCCGTGGAGCGGGGCGCGCAGGCAGCTGATCCGCGACAGCCGCAATGTTCCCACCGAGGTGCTCGCCGCGGCCGTCGCGGAGCACGGGGTGCCGGCGTTCCTGTCCGGCTCGGCCACCGGCTACTACGGCGACGGCGGCGGGCGTGCCCTCGACGAGAGCGCACCGGCAGGCAACGGTTTCCTCGCCGACGTCTGCCGGGAATGGGAGGCCGCCACAGCCAAGGCCTCCCGTGCCCGCGTGGTGCTGCTGCGCACCGGCCTGGTGCTGTCCCCTGCCGGGGGTCTGCTCGGCAAACTGCGCCCGCTGTTCAAGGGGTTCCTGGGCGGGCGGCTGGGCTCCGGGCAGCAGTACATGCCGTGGGTCTCCCTCGACGACGAGGTGGGGGCTATCCGCTTCGCCCTGGAGAACGACACCCTGAGCGGCCCCGTGAACCTCACCGGACCCACTCCCGTCACCAACGCCGAATTCACCGCGGCCCTCGCCGCCGCCGTGGGCCGCCCGGCCGCACTCGCCGTCCCCGCGTTCGTGATCAGGACCGCGCTCGGGGCGATGGGCGAGGAGATGCTGCTCCACGGACAGCGCGTCGTCCCCGCCAAGCTCACAGCGGCGGGCTACCAGTTCCGCCACTACTCCGTCGGCGAGGCGCTCTCGGCCGCCGTCGCGCAGTGACCAATTCTTCCAACAGCGTGCACGACGTCGTCGTCGTCGGGGCGGGCCTGGCGGGGCTGCGGGCAGCGCAGGTGCTCACCCGTCGCGGCCTGGACGTGGTGGTGCTCGACGGCGCCGACCGCCCCGGCGGGCGGATGACCACCGACATCGTCGACGGGTTCCGCTGCGACCGCGGTTTCCAGGTGCTCAACACCTCCTACCCGGCGCTGGTGGCCGCCGCCGACCTCGACGCGCTGCGGCTTGCGCCCTTCGAGCCGGGGGCGGCGATTCGCGGCACCGACGGACGGTTGCACACGCTCGCCAACCCGGTCCGCCGCCCATCCCTGGCCTGGGCGACCGCGACGGACGGGCTGCTCCCCGCGCTGGACAAGGCGAAGCTGGTGGCGTGGACCGCGCGGGTGCTGGCCACACCCCCGTCGCGGACGGCGCGGAAGACCGGCCGGTCCGCCGCAGAGGACTTCGCCGCGGCCGGGCTCGGAGGGCCGGTGATCGAGCGGTTCCTGCGACCGTTCCTGTCCGGTGTGCTGGGCGAGTCGGCGCTCTCGACATCCGCCGCGTTCGTACGCCTGGTCTGGCGCAGCTTCGCACTGGGCACCATCGCCGTACCGGCCCAAGGGATGGGCGCGCTCCCGGCGCAGCTCGCCACCGCGCTTCCCGCCGGCGTGCTGCTGTTGGGCAGGCAGGTCACGGCCGTCCGCCGCGGCACCGTCCACACCGACGACGGCCCCGTGACGGCCCGTGCCGTGCTGGTGGCCACCGATCCGGTGACGGCGGGCGAGTTGCTGCCCGGCCTCGATGTGCCGCCCATGCACGCCCTGACCACCTTTTTCCACGTGCCGCCCACTGCCCCGGCGGGCCGTCCGATTCTGCACCTCGACGCCACCGGCGGTCCGGTTGCGAACACGGTGGTGCTGACTGCGGCCGCGCCCGGCTACTCCCCCGACGGACGGGCACTGGTGTCGTCCACGGTGCTCGGCGTCGGCAATCTCACGGAGGACGCGGTGCGCCGCGAACTGGCCCGTATCTACGGTGTCTGCACCGACGACTGGGCGCACCTGCACACCGCCGAGGTGCCCCGCGCGCTCCCCGCGTTCCCCGCGGGCCGGGCCGTGCGGCGACCCGTCGATCTCGGCGAGGGCGTCTTCGTGGCGGGCGACCACCGCGACACCCCGTCCACCCAGGGCGCGCTGGTCAGCGGCCGCCGTGCCGCCGAGGCTGTGGTCAGGCACCTAAGCGCCTGACAGTGGGTCGACACGCCTGACCGCGCCGCCGGGATCTCACGGCCACTCGATGTCGGTGACGATCATCCGGCGTGTCCGGTTGCCGCCCGAAAGGTCCGACGTCGCCGCCGGTCACACGGGCTCTCCGCTGCGCGGGGGGTACGTGGTGGTGCTCAGCGAACTCACCTTCTGCCGTGTGTGAGGCGGGTCCGGGCGGTGCCGCTCCGGACCGTTGGACCTGCGGGATCGACGCCGACGGACCCGGGTCATGCACCGACACAAACCGACACGCTGCGACACGCCGCGACACGCCGCGACACGCCGATTCGGAATTTTAATTGTAGAAAATTGTAACGTTTCCGGGCTCCGCCGGACGATTTATGACTAGTCCGAACGGGGTACGGCTACAGCAATTCTCAGCACGTCGCGTAACCGCCGAAACAACTTAAGCGTGGAATGGTCGTTTCGCCGCTGAATCTTCCGCATCGCGTCGCTTTTTGTGGCCTGGATGATGTACGATTCGACTCGCCGGACAGGTATCTTCCGCCTGGCTGGCCGTATGCGCGCCGCAGGTGTCGCATAAGAATCGTCAAGCCCGAAGACTTCAGGAGCACCCTGCTATGTCCAAATCCAGGACACTGTTCGTAGCGTCACTCAGTTCCGTCATCGGAGTTCTGGCACTCGCCGGAACGGCTTTCGCCGCAGGCGAGACCGGAACCACCCTGATGGTCGGCCCGGTCCCCATTCCCAGCGCGCCGGTCTCGGTCTGTGTCACCCAGAACGATGTTCCGGGCCACCACATCGACACCTGCGTCGACGCCACGCCGCCGGCTCAGTCCGTCTCCCTCGAGGTCAGCGTCGTGGCCGGCACACCCATCCCCGGCGTCAAGAAGCCGTCGCTGGTCCAGATCGCCTGCCCCGCCGGCACCGAAGGAGCAGCCGTCCAGGTGACGACCGGTTCGGTCGCCGACACGATCAGCGGTTCTGCGACGGTTGTCCTGAACGACGGCACCCCGGTGACCATCCCGGTTCACAAGGTCGTCGCACCGGCCGGTCAGATCGTTACAGTCTTCGCCTGTGCAGGCGCGACGCCCGCACCCCGCTAGAGATCTGACGACGCGCATTAAAGGCGTCGAACAGCACTAAACGGGCCGGAGGATCGGACTTGTGTCCGCTCCTCCGGCCCGTCCGCATCGGTTCTCCACCCCATCGAAAGCCGACCCGTCAACCCGACTCGGGTGATGCCGGATCCGGCACCTCGGATCGTCCGGCCGGCCGATGGTGCCCGACGCAAACCGGAGGCCTTCTCCCCGGGCCGCCATACTTCTGTCGTCACAGGTCCATGTCGATCTGCCCCGCGAGTCGGGGTGCAAAGGCCCGCGAGTCGGGGTGTAGAGGCGGGTGAGT
>JBKJPD010000513.1:0-8008 GCA_046595345.1 Pseudonocardia sp. | reverse complement strand
CGTCGTCGGCGGAGGTGGATTGGTCGTCGGCAGGGGCGCCGTCGTCGTCGGTGATGGCGGCGCCGTTGTGGTCGCCGGCACGTCAGGTGCCGGAACGGCCGTAGTGGCCTCGGGTCTCGGCGTGACGGCCTGTGTCGTGGTCTTCTCGGGCGCGGCGCTGCTCGGCGCGATCGTGATCGCCACCCCGGCGCCCTGTTGCCCGATGTTCGCGCTGTTCGCCGCGTTGATGCCCGACCACACGAACACCCCGGCGAGGACCGCCACGGCAGCGGCCACGGCGCCCGCCGTCACCAGCAGGGCCGGCTTGCGGCCTGCCCGGTACCCGTAGTGCTCGACGGTCGATTCGGGATCGTAGGTCGGGCTGTCGGGGAATACCACCTGGGCAGGGCGCGGTGGCGGGGGCATCCGGGGCGGCATGCCCGCGGTGGCCGAGATGGGCTGGGTTGGTGGCACTGCCGGGGGGAGGTAGCCGCCGCTGTCGGGCGGTTGAACCGGTGTCGGACCGGCCTGCGGTGGGATCGCCCAGGCCCCTGTCGGGTGCCGGTCAGGCACTTCGGTCCGGGGCGCGGGAAGCCGCGATGCGGCGGGCATCAACGACAGGGCGGCGCCCTTCGCGATGGCATTCTTCGGGTCGGCGTCCACCGCGACAGGCCTGCCCAAGTGCTCGGAGACGAGCTGCGCCACCAGCGGGATCCGCGACGAGCCACCCACCAGCAGCACCGCTGACAGCTGGTCGGGGGTCAATCCGGCCGAGATGACGGCCCGGCGCAGCGCATCCACCGTCTCCTCGACGTGCGCCCGGATCATGGCCTCGAACTCGCTGCGGTGCAGCCGGACGGAGCCCTGGGCGGCGGGGGTCAGCACCGGGATGGACACGTCGGTGTCGCTGCTCAGCGCTTCCTTGGCCTCGGCGCACTCACGGCGCATGGCCGCGACTGCCGAGAGCACCGCGGGGTCGGTCTCGTCGAGGCCCTCGAACGCCTCGGGCATGCCCTCGCGGACGTGTTCGAACACCAGCTCGTCGAGGTCGATCCCGCCGAGCCGCGCCAGGCCCTCTGGTCGGCCCAGCAGCACGAACCTGCCGGCCGCGTCCTTGTGTACAACCGCGGCGTCGAACGTGCCGCCGCCGAAGTCGTACACGGCGATCGTGGAGCCGGGATCGATGCGATCGGCGGCCGCGTAGTACACGGCCGCCGCCTGCGGCTCGGCGAGGAAGGTGACGGGCAGCCCCTGGTCGGCCAGCGCGGAGCCGAGCAGGGAGGTCTTGTGGGATCCCCATGACGCGGGGTGGGTGAGGGCGATGCGGGCGGCCGGGCCGCCCTCACGTTGGGCGACCCGGTCGATGACCCAGCGGACCAGCCGGGCCGACAGCTCCTCCGGAGCCCACGGGCGACCCGCGACGACGATCGGCGTGGGGTCGCCGATGCGGCGTTTGAACTCGCGGACCACACGGTTCGGGTCGGTCATCGCGCGCCGTTCGGCGGCATCGCCGAACACGACCGCACCGTCGTCACCGATGTAGAGAACCGACGGTACGGCGCTGGAGCGGTCTGCCAGGTTGACGATCTCGATGGCGCCCGACCGGCTGTCGGCCCGCCCGATGGCCGCCGCGGTCCGCGTGGTGCCCACGTCGATACCGAGCAGGTAGCTCATCGTCCTCCCTTGCCGCCGCGGACACTTTGCGCTCGATCGTGTCGACGCAGGGTCACCATACCGACAGATTTCTCACCCGATCGGTGGGGGAGCGATCAGTGCCGACATCGCTGGGAACATCAGCCGCGTGCTCAGAGCCGATGCTGCAATGCCTCAGCGGCAGCCAGCAGGTCGGCGGCCCACCTTACGCCAGGGCGCCGCCCGATCCGATCCACGGGCCCGGACACCGACACCGCGGCCACCACATGCCCGGAGGGGTCGCGGACCGGCGCCGACACGCTCGCCACCCCCGATTCGCGCTCCGCGATGCTCTGCGCCCATCCGCGCCTGCGGACGTCCACGAGCATGCGCTCGCTGAACGTCGCGTCGGCCAGCACGGCGCGCTGCACGGAGGGCTCGGCCCATGCCGCGAGGACCTTCGCCCCGGACCCGGCGGTCATCGGCAGCCGTGAGCCGACCGGGACTGTGTCGCGCAGCCCGCTGGCCGACTCCGAGGTGGCCACGCAGACGCGCTGGATACCGTCGCGGCGGTAGAGCTGCACGCTCTCACCAGTGATGTCTCGCAGCCGCGGCAGCACGGCGGCGGCGGCCTCGAGCAGCGGGTCGACACCGCTCGCGGCGAGCTCGCCCAGCGTCGGGCCGGGGCGCCAGCGTCCGTCGGCACCCCGGTGCAGTAGCCCGTGCACCTCCAGTCCGACGGCGAGGCGATGGGCCGTGGCGCGGGGTAGCCCGGTGCGCTGGCACAACTCGGCGAGCCCGCACGGTTCGGCCGCCACGGCCCGAAGCACCCCGACGGCCTTGTCGAGCACTCCGATCCCGCTATGCTGTCTCACGCCTCGATACTAACTTCCCGATATCTGAGACGTCTAGTAGCATCTCGGTAGGTCGGTTCGATTTCAGTAGGAGGGGATAGACGTGGGACACACATTGGCCGAGAAAGTCTGGGAGCAGCACCTGGTCCACAAGGGTCAGGGGAACGAACCGGACCTCCTCTACATCGACCTGCACCTTGTGCACGAGGTCACGAGCCCCCAGGCCTTCGACGGGCTGCGGCTCGCCGGGCGTCCGGTGCGCAGGCCCGACCTCACCCTCGCCACCGAGGACCACAACGTCCCCACCCTCGACGTGTTCGCGCCGATCGCCGACGAGGTCTCCCGCACCCAGGTGGAGACGCTGCGCCGCAACTGCGCGGAGTTCGGCCTCACGCTCTACCCGATGAACCACGCCGAGCAGGGCATCGTGCATGTCGTCGGCCCGCAGCTCGGGCTCACCCAGCCAGGGATGACCGTGGTCTGCGGCGACAGCCACACGTCCACCCACGGCGCGTTCGGCGCGCTCGCGTTCGGCATCGGCACCTCCGAGGTCGAGCACGTGTTGGCCACCCAGACGTTGCCGCTCAAGGCATTCCGGACGATGGCGATCAACGTGGTGTCGACGGACGGGTTCCTGCGCCCCGGCGTCACGAGCAAGGACGTCGTGCTTGCGATGATCGCGCAGATCGGCACCGGTGGTGGCCAGGGCTACGTGCTGGAGTATCGCGGCAACGTCATCGACAACCTGTCGATGGAAGCCCGGATGACGGTCTGCAACATGTCCATCGAGGCGGGTGCCCGCGCGGGCATGATCGCCCCCGACCAGACCACTTTCGACTACCTGCAGGGCCGCGACCACGCGCCGCGGGGCGAGCAGTGGGACGAGGCCGTCGCCGCCTGGCGCGGGCTTCGCACCGACGACGACGCCGCGTTCGACGCCGAGATCGACATCGACGCCGATGCGCTCACCCCGTTCGTCACCTGGGGCACGAACCCCGGCCAGGGGCTTCCGCTCGCCGCTGTCGTCCCGGACCCTTCGACGATCGTCGATGAGAACGAGCGGGTCAACGCCGAGCGCGCACTGGAGTACATGGGCCTCACGGCCGGCACCCCGCTGCGCGAGGTACACGTGGACACCGTCTTCGTGGGCTCCTGCACCAACGGCCGCATCGAGGACCTGCGCGCCGCTGCCGACATCATCAACGGCCGCAGGGTCGCCGAGGGCGTGCGCATGCTCGTGGTGCCGGGTTCCATGCGGGTGCGCTTCCAGGCCGAGGCCGAGGGCCTGGACAAGGTGTTCACCGCGGCCGGCGCCGAGTGGCGCTCCGCGGGCTGCTCGATGTGCCTGGGTATGAACCCGGACCAGCTCGCCCCCGGTGAGCGCAGCGCGTCGACGTCGAACCGCAACTTCGAGGGTCGCCAGGGCAAGGGCGGCCGTACCCACCTCGTCTCTCCGCTGGTGGCCGCCGCCACCGCGGTACGGGGCACCCTGAGCTCCCCGGAGGACCTGCCCAAGAAGGAGGATCGGGACTGATGGACGCATTCACGACCCACACCGGTATCGGTGTCCCGCTGCGCCGATCCAATGTGGATACCGACCAGATCATCCCGGCGGTCTACCTCAAGCGCGTGACGCGCGACGGGTTCGAGGACGGGCTGTTCTCAGCCTGGCGCAACGACCCGTCGTTCATCCTCAACACCGAGCCGTTCTCCCGCGGATCGGTACTGGTTTCCGGGCCGGACTTCGGCACCGGGTCCTCGCGCGAGCACGCCGTCTGGGCTTTGATGAACTACGGGTTCCGTGTCGTGATCTCCTCGCGCTTCGGCGACATCTTCCGCGGCAACTCGGGCAAGCAGGGCCTGCTCGCCGCCCAGGTGGCCCAGCCCGACGTCGAGCTGCTGTGGAAGCTGCTGGAGAACGAGCCGGGCACCCGGATCGCTGTGGACCTCACAGCGTGCACAGTGCAGGCCCGCGACCTGACCGTTCCCTTCGAGATCGACGACTACACGCGCTGGCGGCTGTTGGAGGGGCTGGACGACATCGGGCTCACCCTGCGTCACGCCGACGACGTGGCGGCGTTCGAGGCGGCCCGCCCGTCCCGGATGCCGGTGACGACACCGCGTTGAGTCGGCTCCGGCAGGGTGGGGGACCGCGTCGACCAGTCGACGACATAGCCTGACCTGCGCAAATGCGTTGTGGCACACCAGTTCTCCGCTACGTGATCCAGTGGATCCGTTGTCCCGCAAGGGATCCACTGGGACACCGGTTGGCGCAAGGCCCTGACCAGCGACTACGGTCTCGCTCCATGAACAAGACCCAGCTCATCGACGCGCTGGCTGCGCGTATCGGCGACCGGCGCACCGCATCCACCGCGGTCGACGGGCTGCTCGAGACCATTGTCGACACCGTCGGCGCCGGGGAGTCGGTGTCGCTCACCGGCTTCGGGGTGTTCGAGAGCCGGGCCCGAGCGGCACGCGTGGCCCGCAACCCGCGCACGGGGGAGACCGTGGACGTGCCCGCCACGACGGTGCCGGCTTTCCGTCCCGGTGCCGGATTCCGCACCAAGGTCGGTGGTGGCGGCGCGCCTGCCCCGCGCACCACGCCGGTGCGTAGGTCCCGCGCGGTCGCGGAGGTCCTCGCCGCCGCCGAGCCCGCCCGAAAGTCGGCGAAGGCCAAGGCGAAGGCCGACGCCACCTTCGCCGCCGCGAAGCGGGACCCGGCCCCTGCGGAGAAGGTCCCAGCCGAGAAGACTGGCAAGAACAAGGCGGCGAAGTCGGCCGACGACAAGCCCAAGAAGGTCAAGGCGAAGAAGTAACCGCGCTGTCGCGTTCTCGCCCACCCGCGCGTCGGTGCGGCTCCTGGACGGACCGGGGCCGGGCGCGCTGCCGGATAACGCCGCGATGCGCCCATGCCGGGTTCGGCGGCGCCGACCACCTCCGACCGGCGTCAGTAGTCCGTCGGGCGCGGGTGGTGGTCCGCGGACAGAAGTCTCTCGCCGTCGAACGTCAGTACCCAGGTGCTGGCCTTGCGGGCGGGCACATCGGAGGGGTCCACCCCGACCGGTCGCGATGCCGCACCGACCAGCTCGCCGACCACGTCCGGGATCACCCCGCCCTGGCTGCACATCACCGTGACCCCGGGCTCGGTGGCCAGGTGGAGCATCCGGGCGAGGCCCGCGGCCGGGTCGCGCCAGTAGCCGTCCTCGCCGAGCAGCGGCTCGTCGCCGACCGGCAGACCGAGGCTCGCCGCGAGGGGCGTAACGGTCTCGCGGCACCGCACCGGCGGTGCGCTGACGATCCGGTCCGGCCCGAACAGCGGCAACACCTCGGCGAGAATGCGGGCCTGCTGGTGCCCGCTTTCCGACAGCGGCCGCAGGTCGTCGTCGCTGTCCCAGTGATGCCGGTCACCAGCCTTCGCATGGCGGACCAGCAGGACCACTGCGGTGGGTGTCCCGACCGCGGTGAACCGGCGCAAGACCTCGACGTCGTGGGGGTAGGACAGCAGCTCGGCCGCCTGGCTGTACCCGACCCAGCGGAGTTCGTCGGTCTCCTCGTTGGGGGAGAAGTCGTGGGGGGACAGGGTGCCGCCGCGGGCCTGCGCCGCCCAGTACCGCACCATCTTGCGGCCCTCCGGGATGTCGTAGCGCACGTCGCCGAGCGCCGCGCCGAGCCGGACGGTGAGCCCGGTCTCCTCGCGGACCTCACGCACGGCCGCGGCCGCCATCGATTCGCCCCGATCGAGCTTGCCCTTGGGGAACGACCAGTCGTCGTAGCGCGGCCGGTGCACCAGCGCCACCTCGATGCCGGCGCCGCCACCATCCGGGCCGCCACCATCCGGGCCGACGTCACCTACGGCGGGCCGCCACACGACCGCGCCGGCGGCCCGGACGTCGACGTGTAGGGCATCCACTGCCGGAGCTGTCATCCGGCATCGGGGGAGGCCGCGGTGGCGTGCCGGCGCATCATCTCGGCCTGGTGGTCGCGCACCGGCGAGGCACCCTTGTCCGGGGAGGGCTCCCACGAGCCGTCGGCGCGCAGCGTCCAGCACCGGGTGGTGGGATCCAGGCAGGAGTTGAACGTGTCGTTGAGCTTGCCCGCGAGCTTCGGGTCGGCCACCCGCAGCAGCACCTCGACGCGCCGGTCCAGGTTGCGGTGCATCATGTCCGCGCTGCCGATCCAGTACTCATCGGCCGCCGCGAAGTGGAACACGCGCGAGTGCTCGAGGAACTGGCCGAGGATCGACCGGACCTGGATGTTCTCGCTCAAGCCGGGGACACCGGGCCGGATGGTGCAGATGCCCCGCACCACCACGTCCACAGGTACCCCGGCCTGGGATGCGTGGTAGAGGGCGTCGATCACCTGCTCGTCGACCAGAGAGTTGATCTTGAACCGGATCCGGGCGTTCTCGTTGCCCGCACGGTGGGCCTCGATCTCGTCCTCGATGCGGCGCACGATGCCGCGGCGCACTCCGTACGGCGCGACGAGCAGGCTCCGGTAGGAGGTCTGGCGCGAGTAGCCGGTGAGGGAGTTGAACAGGTCCGCGACGTCGGCGGCGATGGTCGGATCGGCCGTCAGCACGCCGAGGTCCTCGTAGAGCCGGGCCGTCTTGGGGTTGTAGTTGCCGGTGCCGATGTGGCAGTAGCGCCGGATCGATGAGCCTTCCTGGCGCACCACCAGCGAGGTCTTGCAGTGCGTCTTGAGCCCGACCAGCCCGTAGACGACGTGCACGCCCGCCTTCTCCAGCTCACGGGCCCAGCGGATGTTGGCCTGCTCGTCGAACCGCGCCTTGACCTCCACCAGCGCCACGACCTGCTTGCCGGCTGCGGCGGCGTCGATCAGGGCGTCGACGATGGGGGAGTCGCCCGAGGTGCGGTAGAGCGTCTGCTTGATCGCGAGCACGTTCTCGTCCGCGGCGGCCTGCTCGATGAAGCGCTGCACGCTTGTGGAGAACGAGTGGTACGGGTGGTGCACGAGCACGTCACCCTCACGCAGCGTTGCGAAGATGCTGCGGGGGGACTCCCGGTCGGCGAAGGCCGGGTGCGTGGCCGGTACGAACGGGTCGTCCTTGAGGTCGGGCCGGTCCACGGCGTGCACGCCCCACAGCGCGGTGAGGTCGAGCAGGCCGGGCACGGTGACCACGTCGCTGGGGTCGACGTCGAGCTCGCGCAGCAGAAGTTCCAGTACGTGGTCGCTCATCGTCTCGGTCACCTCGAGACGCACGGGCGGCCCGAACCGGCGTCGTGCGAGCTCCCGCTCCAGTGACTGCAGGAGGTCCTCGTCGCGGTCCTCCTCCACCTCGACGTCGGCGTTGCGGGTGACCCGGAACGCGTGGACCTCGGCGACCTCCATGCCGGTGAACAGCTCGCCGAGGTGCGCGGAGATGAGATCCTCGACGGGCAGGAATGTGATCCCGTCGCCGGGGGAGTCGACGCGGACGAGCCGCGGCACGTTGTTGGGGACCTTCACCCTGGCGAAACGCTCGGTGCCGCCCTCCGGGTCGCGGACGGTGACGGCCAGGTTCAGCGACAGCCCGGAGATGTAGG
>JBKJPD010000287.1:0-10094 GCA_046595345.1 Pseudonocardia sp. | reverse complement strand
GGTTGCGGTGTGGGCCGTCCCGCGTGGTGACGCGCTGGGCTGGACCGTGCTCGGCATCGTCACCGCGATCGTGGTGGTCGGCAGCGTCGCGAAGTACCTGCTGCCCGGGCGCCGGCTACGTGACGCGGGGGTGCCCGGGCGGACGATCGCGCTGGGTGCGGTCCTCGGGATCGTCGGCTTCTTCGTGATCCCGGTCGTGGGCCTGTTCGTCGGGTTCGTGCTCGGTGTCTATCTCGCGGAGCTGGCCCGGCTGGGTGACCGCGGGACTGCGTGGCCCTCCACCCGCGGCGCGCTGGCGGCGGTCGGGTGGAGCATCCTCATCGAGCTGGCGACGGCGCTGCTCAGCGCCGCAGTGTGGATCGTCGGGCTCGTCCTCGCCTGATTAGGCTCGTGCCGTGACGACGACGGCAATGATCGGTACCGGGATCCGGGTCGGGGTACTGGGCGCGCGTGGGCGGATGGGCGCGGAGGTGTGCGGTGCCGTCGAGGGTGCGCCGGGCCTGACGCTGGTGGCTCAGCTCGACGAGGGCGACGCGCTCTCGGGTCTCCTCGACGCGGGCGCACAGGTGGTGGTCGACTTCACCCATCCCGGGGTCGTTCTGCACAACGTCCGGTTCGCGGTCGACCACGGTATCGCCGCGGTGGTGGGCACCAGCGGGTTCGACGAGGGGAAGTACGCGACGGTCCGCGGCTGGCTGGACGGGACGCCGGGGCACGTCCTCGTCGCCCCGAACTTCGGCGTCGGCGCGGTGCTGATGATGCAGTTCGCGGCGAAGGCGGCGCGGTTCTTCGACTCCGTCGAGGTGATCGAACTGCACCATGCCGGCAAGGTCGATGCCCCGTCCGGTACGGCCGTGCGCACCGCGTCGCTCATCGCGGCGGCCCGCGCGGAGGCCGGCGCCGGCCCGCTGCCGGACGCGACGACCACCGAGCTGCCCGGGGCGCGAGGCGCCGTCGTCGACGGCATCCACGTGCACTCCGTCCGGATGCCCGGCCTCGTCGCGCACCAGGAGGTGCTGCTGGGCACGGCGGGGGAGACCCTGACGATCCGGCACGACTCACTGGACCGCGCGTCGTTCATGCCCGGTGTTCTGCTGGCCGTGCGGGCCGTGCGGGATCGCCCCGGCCTCACCGTGGGGCTGGAGCCGCTACTCGGCCTGGAGTGATCCCGCGGCTACCCGCGCGGTCTGTTCGTCACCCCCGCGAAGCAGCGCGCGTGGGGCATCCGACGTGCGCGTGGGACCGGACCTGCGGGCGATGGTGCTGCTACTGGAGCCTGAGATCGAGGCTGCCGGTCACCCGGACCTCGCGGAGCGTGCCGGCGCCGGTGTCGAGGCCGCGGACGGAGCCGTCGGGTTCCCAGCCGGCCCGCGCGTAGAAGCCGCGCGACGCCTCGTCGGACTCCGGGATCCACGCCAGCCCGTACCTGGCCCCGTCCGCGCGCAACTGTTCCGCGGCGGCTGCGATCAGCCGCCCACCGTGCCCGCGCCTGCCCCAGCGCGGCTCGACGAGCAGCACGCCGATCTCTCCCCAGGCCTCGGGGCCCAGCGCGGAACCGTCCTCGGCCGGGCCGGCCACCGCGGCCGCGCAGAAGCCGACGGTCCACCGGCCCTCCGCGGCGACCAGCACGTGCCGACCCTCGCCCGCGCCGATCGCACCCGCCCAGGCCTGCCGGGCGGCCGGGCCTCTGAGCTGCTCGATCGAGGTGGACGGGACGAGCTCGGCGTAGGCGACCGCCCAGGTGGCGGCCTGGATGCGGACGATCTCGTCGACGTCGGGAACGGCGGCGGCACGGACCGCGGCGATGGCCATGCATCATGAATACCACCGGCCCGGCCGGGCTTGCGGCGAACCCCCATGACGGTGGGTCCATTGCTATGGCAACGTTCACCCGGTGGCCCGTCCCGTCGACACACCCGTCCGCATCGGCATGCTGTCCTGGGTGGCGCTCGGAATCGTGTACGTCCTGTGGGGTTCCACCTACCTGGCCAACCGGCTGATCATCGGGACGGTGCCGCCGCTGCTGACCGGTGGGGTGCGGTTCCTCATCGGGGGCGCCCTGCTCGCGATCGTGGTCGTGTTCGTCGCCGGGCGCACGGCGTTCCGGATGACCCGGGCCCAGCTCGCCACGACGGCGCTGTCGGGGGTGCTGCTGCCGGCGTGGGGCTTCGGCCTGGTGACGCTGGGCCAGCAGCAGGTCTCGTCGGGGCTGGCGGCGCTGCTCATCGCCGTGACGCCGCTCTACATCGTCGTGCTGCGGGCGCTCACCGGGGACCGGCCGCGGCGCGCCACCCTGGTCGGGGTCGGCGTGGGGGTGGCCGGGCTCGCGCTGCTGTTGCTGGTCGGGCCGGGTGGATCGGGGGGCACGGAGGGCAACGCCGCGTGGGGGCCGTGGCTGATCCTGCTCGCGGCGCTGGGCTGGGCGACCGGCACGTTCATCCTCACCCGGTTGCCGGTGCCGGCCAACCCGTTCGCACTTGCCGCGGTGCAGATGTTCGTGGGCGGCGCCGTCCTGTTCACCATCAGCCTGGCCACCGGGGAGCGGCTCGACGTCGCCGCGGTCGCGCCGGTCGCCTGGTGGGCGTGGGCGTACCTGTCGGTGGTGGTGTCGCTCGGGGCGTTCAGCGCCTACGCCTACGCGCTGGCGAGTCTGCCGGTGTCCACGGTCGCGACCTACGCCTACGTCAACCCGGTGATCGCGGTGCTGCTCGGGACGCTGGTCGTCGGCGAGACCTTCTCGCCGTTGCAGCTCGCGGGGGGAGCGGTGGTGCTGCTGGCGGTGCTGCTGGTGATCGCCGCCGAGTGGCCTGCGCGACAACGTCGGGGGTCGCTGGCACCATCGCAGGGGTGAGGAGCGCACAGGTGGGAGCGCACAGGTGAGGAGCGCAGCCATGAGCGGTATCGAGACGATCGGCCCGGGCGCGGCTCGTCGCGCGGCTCTGGCGGCCCAGGGGTTCGCCGATCCGCGCCCGTCCGGGCGGATCACCCGGCGGCACCTCGCCCGCACGCTGGGGCGCACCCGGTTGCTGCAACTCGACTCGGTCAACGTCGCGGTCCGCGCGCACCACATGCCGCTGTTCAGCCGGCTCGGCGCCTACGACCGTGCGCTGGTCGACGACGCGGCGTGGACGCACTCCGCGCAGCGCCCGCGGCTGCTGGTGGAGTACTGGGCACACGAGGCCAGCCTGTTGCCGGTGGCGGACTGGCCGCTGCTGCTCTCGGGCGCCAAGCGCAACGGCTGGTGGCGCCACTACGGGCCGCTGATCGAGGCGCATCCCGCGCTGGTCGACGACGTGCTCGCGGCCGTCAAGGAGCTGGGCCCGGTCGGCGCGGGGGAGCTGGAGCGGGTGCTCGGCGGCCCGACCCGGCCGCGCCCGCCCGGGGCGTCGTGGTGGGAGCGCTCCGACGTCAAGCGGATCTGTGAGTACCTGTTCGGCACCGGAGCGCTGACCACGGGCGCGCGACGGAATTTCCAGCGCCTCTACGACCTGCCCGAACGGGTATTGCCGCCCGAGGTCCTCGCGGCCCACCCCGTCGATCCCGATCACGCGGCGCGGGAGCTGATCCTGCGATCGGCGTCCGCGCTGGGGGTGGCCACGGAGCCGGATCTGCGCGACTACTACCGGCTCGGCCCCGCCGCCAGCCGTCGCGCGGTGGCCGAGGTGGTGGAAGCCGGAGGGCTCGAGCCGGTCACTGTCCGGGGCTGGCGGCACGGCGCCTACCGGATCCCGGGCACCCGGGTGCCGCGGCGGGTCACCGGGCGGGCGTTGCTGTGCCCGTTCGACCCCCTGATCTGGGAGCGCGACCGCACCGAACGCCTCTTCGGCTTCCGCTACCGCATCGAGATCTATGTGCCCGGGCCGCAGCGCGAGTACGGCTACTACGTGTTCCCGTTCCTGCTCGACGGCGAGTTGGTGGCCCGCGTCGACGTGAAGGCCGACCGCGGCGCCGGTGTGCTGCGGGTGCCCGGCGCATTCGCCGAACCCGGCGTGGACGCCCCGCGTGTCACGGCCGAGCTGGCCGCCGAGCTACAGACGATGGCGGCGTGGCTGGGGCTGGCCGCCGTGGTGGCGGGCGAGCGGGGCGACCTCGCCGCCCCGCTCGCGGTGGCCCTGCGCTGACTGTCACACGGGCACCGTCGCGCGCGTCACCAGCACGTCGCCGCTGCCGGTGCGTCCGCGCACCCGCAGTGCCGGGGCCTGCTCCGGGGCCACCGCGCCCACCTCCAGCTCGCTGCGGGCCTTGCCCGACCCGGAGGACAGGTCGAGTTCGGCCGCCACGCCCGGGTGCACGGCGATTCGCAGCTCGCCGGAACCGGTGGTGAGCTCCAGGTGCCCGGCGCGGGCGTCGGAGATCGTCACCTCGCCGGAGCCGGTGCGCACCCCGAGATCGCCGGACACCGCGCCGAGCACGACGTCACCGCTACCGGCCCTGATCTCCGTGGTGCCGCCCGTGGCCGCCAGTGTGATCGCGCCCGAGCCGGTGCGCACCCGGGCCCGTCCGGTCACGGCGCCGAGATCGACGGCGCCTGAACCCGTGGTGACATCGGCGTCCCCGTCCACGGCGTCCACCGCGATCGCACCCGACCCGGTGCGCACCACGGCCCGCCCCGCACGACCGGTGACGGAGACATCGCCCGACCCGGTGCGGGCGGTCAGACGCGACCCGGGGGGCGCGGTCACGGTGACGGCCAGTGGCACCACGCGCAGCGGCAGGTCCTGCGACGAACGCACCACGAGCCGCCGTCCAGGCTCGGACCAGGTGATCTCGGCGGCGCGCACCGCCTCGGCGGCCAGCTCGGCCGGGTCGGCCATGCCGGGCATGCCGCCCGTGGCGTTGCCCAGCCATGTGAGGAGGCCATTGATCCCCTGCCCCAGGGCCCCACCGGCCGCGGGATCGTGGCGGACCTCGACGCGCACCTCGTCGGTATCGTGCAGGTCCACCCGAATGCGGCCCACGTCGACTGTGAGCTCGAGCTCCACCGGACCGCTCACGGGCCAGCTCTGCTGCCGCACGAGGTCGCCGGGATCATCCCCGGGCTGGTCGTTCTTCAAGAAGTCGATCATGTCGTTCATCCCTGCACCCATCCTCGGAGGCGGCGGCCGTCGCGGTCGCCCTTCCCGTCGTCGGGGCGCCCGTGCCGCCGTCCGGCTCCGGTCAGCGCGCCCTGCACCGCCTGCGCGACCCAGGAGTTCAGCGACATGCCCTGGGTGGCGGCGGCCTGCTCGGCCTGGCTCTTGATCTGCTCGACGAGGCGCAGCGTGATGCGGGATATGTCGCCCGCGTCGGCTGCGGCGAACCCGCGAACGGTCTGGCCCGCATCGGGTCCCGCGTCGGGGAGATCGGCACGGAGATCGGCACCGTGGACAGCTCCGAGGTCGGGTCCGACCGCGACCCGGACGTCGCGCCCATTGAGGCGGACCTCGACGACGCGGTCGGTGAGCGCGGCCGTGACCTCCGCCGCGAGGTCTGACAGGGCGTTCATGATGGCCAGTCGGGCGGCCGGCTCGATGGCGGCGCCGAGCAGCGCGGCGGTGCGCCGCGTCTGCTCGTCGCCGGCCGCGGCAGCGGACGCGAGGTCCTCCCGCAGCTGGGTGACGTACTGACCGAGATCCATGACACCACTGTGACGTCATATATGACGCCAGTCAAGGACTCGGTGGCGTCAGATCAGCCGCCGACGTGGATCCCCGGTCGGCGGGACGGCTCCTTCTCGGTCTTTCGGATGATCTCCCGGACGACGGGAGCGGTGTCGCCGCGCCCGAGGATGAGGTAGCGGAACAGGTGCCCGAGCGGGTTGCCCTCGGCCCACTCGAAGTGGCAGTGCGGGCGGACACCGGTCGCGTCGCGCAGCGCGAGCAGGATCGCGGCGATGGCGTTCGGGGCCGCCGGGCTGTGCGCCCGCAGGATCCGGTATCCGTCGACCTCGACTCCGTGCACGGCGAGCACCTCGCTGAACTCGGACGGGTCGTTCACGTCGATCTCCAGGAACAGCAGGTCCGCAGAGCCGGGAACGGGGTTCATCCCCCGCTGCGCGAGTTCTTTTTCCACGTACTCGGCCAGGTCTCCGCCCTGGCGCCGGTTCGCAATGATCGTGATGCGCCCGTCGAACGCCAGTGTGTCCGTCACGAACTGCCGGGCCGCCTCGTCGAACTCGATCCGCTCGGCCCGCAGTTCGGTGGTCCGGGCGATGCGGGAGACGAGCGAGATCGCGATGATCCCGGCGATGAACCCGGCGGAGATGGCGATGCCGTCCGGCTTCTCGACGATGTTCGCGCCGAGCGCGTACATCAGGACGAGGGTCAGGACGGTGAACGCGACCGTGGCGCGGCGCTGGTGTCGACGCGCGGCGGAGATGGTCACCGCGGCCGCCCCGGAGACCATCATCGCGAGGATGCCGGTGGCGTACGCGCCGGCCTGTGCGTTGACGTCGGCCTGGAACGCGATCGTGAGTCCGATGCTGACCAGCGTGTAGACCAGGACGACCGGCCGGACGGCACGGCCCCATTCGGGCGCCATGCCGTAGGAGGGCAGGTAGCGCGGCACGATGTTGATCAGGCCGGCCATCGCCGAGGCGCCTGCGAACCACAGGATCAGGATGCTGGCGACGTCGTAGACGGTGCCGAAGCCGTCGCCGAGCCGCTCGTGGGCGAGGTACGCCAGCGCCCGGCCGCTGGCCGCGCCGCCTTCCTTGAACTCGTCGGCCGGGATCAGGACGGTCGTGATGAAGCTCGTCGCGATCAGATACACGCTCATGATCAGGGCGGCGACCGTCAGCAGCTTGCGGGTGTTCCTGATCCGCGATTCCATCCGCTGCGCGGCGGTCTCACCGTCCGCGGCGACCAGCGGCATCATGGACACGCCGGTCTCGAACCCGGACAGGCCCAGCACGAGCAGCGGGAAGGCGAGTACGGCCGGGCCGAGGAGGTCGCCGAACCCGGCACCGCCGGCGGTCAGTGCCGCCGTCCAGTTCGACAGGGCGGCGGGCTCGGTGAAGACCGCGGACACGCCGACCACCACGACGACGGCGTTGAGTAGCAGGAAGGCTGCGACGAGCGGGATCGCCACGATGACGGCCTCGGTGAATCCGATCAGGAACACCCCGCCCAGGACCACCAACAGCCCGACGGTGATCGGCACGGCCTGTCCGTGGAGGAACCCGGGCAGGTACGGGTTCTCGAGCATGTGGACCGTGGCGTCGGCCGAGGACAGGGTGATCGTGATGATCCACGAGGTGGCTACGAACCCGAGCAGGATGAGCACGAACATTTTGCCCCGCCAGAAGGGCAGCAGGTCCTCCAGCATCGCGACCGACCCCTGGCCGTGCGGGCTCTCCTTCGCGACCCGGCGGTACATCGGCAGCATGCCGAGCAGGGTCAACGCCACGATCAGCAGAGTCGCCAGCGGTGACAGCGCCCCGGCCGCCAGTGCGGCGATGCCCGGGAGGTACGACAGCGTGGAGAAGTAGTCGACGCCGGTCAGACACATGACCTTCCACCAGGCCTGCGGCTCCGCGTGGTCCTCGGTGCTCTCCGGGCCCACCGGCTGCACCTGGTGCCTGAGCAGCCAGCGGGTCAGCCCGTTGCGCGGCGGTATCGGCGGCACCGCGCTCGCCACGCGGGCCGGAACGGCGAGTTCGGGAACGGCGCTCATGTGCGCAAGGATGCCCGACGCCGTCCGGCACGACAGGCGCAGAGCAGTCGGGAGCACCCGGTTACGCTGCCGGCATGGCGGAAATCGTGTCACTCGATGTCCAACTTGTCGCCAAGACCGAGTTCGTGGTGCCGGCGGGCATCCCGTGGAGCACCGACGCCGACGGCGGCCAGGCGCTGGCCGAGTTCGCCGGTCGCGCCTGTTACCAGAGCTGGGGCAAGCCCAACCCGGCCACCGCCACCAATGCCGGCTACCTGCGCCACATCCTCGAGGTGGGCCACCTGTCGGTGCTCGAGCACGGCTCGGTGAGCTTCTACCTCACGGGTGTGTCCCGCAGCCTCACCCACGAGCTGATCCGGCACCGGCACTTCTCCTACAGCCAGCTCTCGCAGCGCTACGTGCCCGAGCGCAACGCGGCGATGGTCGAGCCCGAGGCCATCGCCGACGATCCCGAGCTGCGCGCGCTGTTCGAGAACGCGGCCGCAGCCGCGGTCACCGCCTACGAGGAACTGCTGGAGGGGTTGGAGAAGCGCTTCGCCGATGTCCCGAACGCCACCCTGCGCCGTAAGCAGGCCCGGCAGGCGGCCCGCGCGATCCTGCCCAACGCCACCGAGACGCGCATCGTCGTGACCGGCAACTACCGGGCATGGCGTCATTTCATCGCGATGCGGGCCACCGAGCATGCCGACGTCGAGATCCGCGCGCTGGCCATCGAATGCCTGCGCCAGCTCCTCCGCGAGGTCCCCAACGTCTTCCACGACTTCGAGATCGCCGCTCTCGACGACGGCACCGAGATCGCGTCCAGCCCGTTCGTCACCGAGGGATAGCCGGGTCCGCCGCCCGTCAGCCGGGCGGGGGCATGACGACACCCGCCCGACCGACGTCGCGGCGGCTACCGGGAAGTGGTCCTCGAGCAGCCGTCGCGGCTCGGTGGGGTGACCCCGCAACGGTGTCCCATCACGACACCGTCGTCGGCGGTCGGCCCAGCACTGATAGCGGTTCGAAGCGGTCGGGACCTGGCGGATCGCACCACCTATGGGGACGATGGGTCGGCATCTCGATCGCAGCGCATCCGGATTCCCAGAACCCTCACAGCCCACGCGCCTCAGGCGTCGGCCCGGCGAAGCCCGCCGGTCACCGCACACTCCTCCGACTCACAACCGGGCACAACCCGCGACGTCCCGTTCGTTTCACGACATCGACGAACGGGCATCCGGTGGTCGATGCCGGACTGTTCCCGCCCATCTCCCCGGCCGCGACCGCTACCCGGTGCCATGTCGAGGCTCCGATCACGATGGTTCTGCCCGAACCGCCGTGGGTAGGGTCGAATTCATGACAGGTGTGAGCACATGACCCTTGCGAGCGACGAGCGCGCGGCGATCTGCGTCGAGTTCGGCACGGCCGGCCCCGACCGTCCGACCCTGTGCGAGGGCTGGACCACCCGCGATCTGCTGGCCCACCTGCTGGTCCGCGAACGGCAGCCGTGGACGGCGCCGGGGATCCTGGTCCCTGCGCTGGCCCCGATGCTCGACCGCGCCATGGCCGGCTACGCGGACACACCGTGGCCCGAGATGATCGAGTGGCTGCGCGCCGGGGCGCCGCCGTGGTCGCCATTCCGGATCGGCAAGGTCGATGAGCTCGGCAACGGTGCGGAGCTGTTCGTGCATCACGAGGACGTCCGCCGTGGCGAGCCCGGCTGGGAGCCGCGCCCGGCCGATCCCGTCCGCGACCAGGAATTGTGGGCTTTACTGGTGCGGATGGGCCGAGCGCTGTACCGACGCTGCCCGGTCGGCGTCGTGCTGCGCGGCCCATCGGGCGAGCAGCACGTCGTGAAGACCGGTGCGGGTGTCGCGACGATCGTGGGGGAGCCCGCGGAGCTCATCCTGCACGCCTTCGGTCGCGACGCCGTGCGGGTGGACGTGCTCGGTACACCCACCGACGTGGACACGTTCGCGTCGGGTTCGCGGGGGCTGTAGCGGCCCGACAGCCCCGACAGCCGGCCGACACGAATTCGATCCGGACCCAGCGTGTCGGTCCGGGGCGGTACCGTCAGGTCATGAGCCCCGCCCCTGCTGAGTCGCGCCCGTCGGGCCGCCCGTTCGGTCGGGTACTGACCGCGATGGTCACCCCCTTCGATGCCGAGGGCCGACTCGATGTCGGTCGCGCGGAGGAGCTGGCCACGCACCTCGTCGACCTGGGTAACGACGGGCTGGTGGTCAACGGCACCACAGGGGAGGGCCCGACCACCACGGACGAGGAGAAGGCCGAGATGGTCCGCGCCGTCGTGCGGGCCGTGGGGGACCGGGCCACGGTCTTGGCAGGCGCCGGCACCTATGACACGGCGCACAGCGTCCACCTGGCCCAGGCGGCGGAGAAGGCGGGTGCCCACGGGCTGCTGCTGGTCACGCCGTACTACTCGCGGCCCCCGCAGTCGGGCCTCC
>JBKJPD010000273.1:0-5324 GCA_046595345.1 Pseudonocardia sp. | reverse complement strand
CCGGCGACCCGGCCAGCTCCAGCCCACCGTTGAGGGTGTAGAGGCCCATCGCCACCACGATGAGCCCGGTGACCAGGGCCAGCCGGCCCCGCCATGCGGTGGCGGCGCGGCGGGCGGCGTAGCCGAGCAGCGCGAACAACGGGGCCGTACCCAGCACGAACACCGCCATGATCACCGCACCCGAGAGGGCCGACCCCGAGGCCAGCGCCAGCGCCTGCACCGACAGCGTCACCCCGCACGGGATGAGCACCGTCGCCACCCCCAGCAGCGCCGGTGCCAGCGCCGACTGCGACCGGGACCGGTTGCGCACGACCCGCATCCACGCCTGCGGCGGCTCGATCACCAGACCGCGGAACCCCGGCACGCCGAGCTGCGCCAGGCCGAACACGATGATCACAGCGCCGGCCAGGAGTTGCAACGTCGTGCGGGTACCGATCGACAGCTGCACGGCGCCCCCGAGAGCACCGAGCAGCGCGCCGAGCGCGGTGTGCGAGACCATCTTGCCGGCCAGGAACCCGGCGACCGGCGCGACGTCGTCGCCCAACCGGTGCCACAGGGACCCAGGCGGCAGGACGTCCGTGCCGCCGGTGCGAGGACGTCGCTCCGCCGCTACGGGCACGCCGACGACGGCGGCGCGCTGGCGGCTGATCAGACCGGTGAGCAGGCCGCCCTGCACGGCGGCGCACGAGACACCGCCGGCGAACAAGCCGGTGACAAGGACTGCGGTGAGGTTCACGAGGGATCTCTCCTGTATGAGCGGAACGGACCTGACAGGCCACGCCCACGGCTCGACACGCATGTGGGCAGGCACCAGAGCACGGCCCACACCAGTGCGGCGGGCGTGCCCAACGGAAGATCCGCCGGTTCTACGTCCGCAGCACGCAGAGCTCGGCCATGGCCAGCCCCGGGACAGGACGAGCGATGAACCGCTCACGGAACTCGGGACCTCGGGCCACGGTGAACGGCGCCGCCCACGACCGGCGCGACCAGAGCATCGTCGCGAGGACCGCGATCAGGAACGCGACGCAGGCGAAAAGCACACCCGTCCCCGGTGTCGGCAGATCAAGGTCAGCCGGCAGCAACATCGGGACGCCAGAGGCAAGCGGCTCGCCGGCCGAATCGACAGCAGGGTCGACGCCGACCTCGATGGATGCGCTGCAACCACCCATGGCGGCCGCCGACATCGCAACGGACGGGCCTTCGCTCGTAACGCAGGCAACGCCGTCGATGGCGTGCGTGGGCATCACGGACATCCCGTCACCGCACAACGGGACGATCAACACCAGCAGCCCGGCCGCCACCGCAATTACCGTGACCAGCCGCGCGAGGGATACACGCACAGCGTGGATCCAGGCGGTCTGCGACACACGATCAACATAGACGAGGCACCCGTACGGTCGAGTCCCGACCAGCCGTACTCACCCGACCGAGTGAGGTGTGTGGGTGGTTGAGATCCTCATCTCGCGTGGACCAGCCGGGCGAGCAGCAAGGCCAATCGCCGCTCCAACGATCGCGCCAACCAGCAGTCGCCGCACGCTGGTAGTCGGCCGCTGACCCACCGGAGCGGGAAGCAGGTCTCAACGACCAGTTGACCTACCAGGAACCGCTGGCCGCGCCAGCTCCCATCCTTTGGTGATCCCGCCGAGGACACCAGGTCACAGCCTCGATCGGCTTTTCCTGCCGCTCGTCATGGAACCAGATATGCAGCCGGCGCTCCTACCCATGACAGGGCCCGCAACGCCCGCGTCAAGGACGCCGACGAGACCTCACTGAGGCGGGCGGTCTGCGGAGGCCGGGTCAAGCTCGCCGACGCCCAGGCCCAGATCCTGCGGGACTCGACGCGCTGAGCACCGCATTTCAGTGCCGCAGACCGCTCCTGCTGACGACGTCCACCCGCCTGGATTACCTGCAGTAACGCCGGCGCAACACGCTGCGAAAACGTAGGCGAGCACGCACTGTGCGTGGGAATTGACGCGGCAGGGGAATTGTCAGTGGGCGACTCAAATGTTCGGAATGCACCGGCGGTACCGGCGAGGCGCTGGTTGAAAATCGGCCTCGGTGTCATCGGCGGCATCATCGCGTTGGCCGGCTGCGGCACGGGCGCTGCCACCAACGCGGGTGCCGCTCCGGAGCAGGGATCGGCGGCTCCCGCTCCCGCCCCAGCCCCAGCCCCGTCGAGCCCGGCGGCGGCAATCACCGCATGGAGCGATGGAGGCGGCGGTAAGCGCCTTTCGGTGTTGAACGCTGACTTCTCCGCCATCTCCACCGCAGCGCAAGCAGCCGACGTGGCCGGCCTCAACACGGCCTGCCACTCGTTGCAGTCCGACACCGAGTCGGCGCAGGCGTATGCGCCGATCCCCGACGATCAGGCACAGCAGTCGTGGGCGAGCGGGTTGGCACAGTCCGCACGGGCCGCCTCCGACTGCATTTCCGGCACCGATCGCAACGACGCGTCGCTGATCACCCAGTCGGGGCAGGAGGCCGCTGCGGCGGGGGAAGCGTTCGTCATCGCCGGGCAGCGCATCATCGTGTTGGCCGGGCAGTAGCGCCGCACCTGGCCGGCTGAAGCCGGCCGACATGCCGGCACAGATCCTGCGCGGCTCGACACACCGACCCGTACTGCGTTCCTCGTTCGATGCACCGCCCGAGAGCGCCCCGACGGCGAAGTACGCACCCTCGATCCGATGACTCATCGCTGCGGAGCACACCAGCTCCCCGGCGCTGATCGCGTCGAGCAATGTCCCGATCCGGGTACTGCGGTCGTCGAGATCGGAGGAAATCCGTGGACCACCCACGCGCACTCCTCGTCGTGGTCCCCGCCGCGTCGGCCGCGCATTGCAGCGCGGCCGACGCGGTGGGGATGGACGCCGCCGGCACTCTGCCCGGGTCGGTGGAAGGGCCGCGATGAGGCGAAGGGCCGTCACTCACAGTCCGACTCCGACGGTGCGCCCCCCGGCATCGATGACGAGCGTCGCCCGGTGGCCGCGGCCGGCGAGCCACCGCTCACCGTCGACACCCAGGGCGAACGCTGCGGTCGCGTCGATGTCGACGGCGGTGAGCGAGTCGCCGACGACGGTGACGGAGGCGATGCCGGTCGGCGGCCGTCCGGTGCGGGCGTCGACGATATGGGCGCCGCGGCGTGCCGTCCCGGAGGTGGCGACGGCGCCGCTGTGCAGGGGGACGACGGCGGCGAAGCGGCTCGGATCGTGGGGATCCTCGATGCCGATGCGCCAGGACGCGGCGACGGGGTCGAGAGTGCGACAGGTGATGTCCCCGCCCGCTGACAAGCAGAAGTCGGTGTCAGGGAGTTCAGCCAGGTGGGCTGCGGCGCGCTCCGCGGCCCACCCCTTGACCACGCCGGACGGGTCGAGCACACCGCCGCGGCGGACCGCGAACGCCCCACCGGACTCACGACGGGCCACCTCACCGAGCGCCAGGACCACGGCCACCTCGGGCGGGCAGTGGTCGAGATCGAGCTCACCGCGGCCCAGCCGGGAGATCGCGGAGTCGGCGCGGTAGGTGCTGAACACGCGGTCGGTCTCGCGGAGCAACGCCAGCGCGGCCGCCCAGGCCGCCCGACCGTGCGCGTCACCGGCATGCCGCCCCCGCAGGGCGAGGCTGATCGGCATGCCCATCAGGTGCTCGACGTAGCGAACCGTCACGGGGGTGACCGGGGCGACGGCCGTCATGCCAGGCCCGCCTGGTCTATCGCACTCTGCAACGACCGGACGTACCCGGTCGAGGTCACCGTGGCACCGCTGACCATGTCGATGGTCGCGCTCTGCGCCGCCACGGTGGCCTTCGTGAGGATCGGCAGCGCGTAGGCGTTGATCGCCGCGTCCTTGCCGTTCCCACTCGGGTACACCGGCACGTCGACCGCGGTGATCTTCCCGCCGGTCACGGTGATACGGACCTGGACGGGCCCCCAGCGGGTCTGCGCGACCGAGCCCGTGACCGTGGTCGTCGTGCCGGAGGTGGTCGTTGCGATAGGGGGCCTGGTGGAGGCCCCGGACGAGGCGACGGTGGTGGTCGCGGGCAGCGCGGGACCCGATGTCGAGGTGTCGTATCCGAAGAGCAGCGTGACGACGGCGAGGGTGCTGAGGAACCACAGGGCGATGCGTCTCATTCAGGTCACCATCCGAAGTTCTCGACGTGCAGTTGCGAGGCAGGCAGCCCGACTGCGGTGAGGGTGCGCAGGACAGAGTCGGTCCAGGCCTCGGGGCCACAGACGTAGACGTCGCGGTCGGCGATGTCGGGCACCCAGCCGGACAGCAGGGTGATGTCGTCGGCGGGACCGGTGTTCGCGCCGAGCCAGGAGTCCGGGGCTCGGCGGCGTCCCGACAGCCAGAACGCCTGCAGTCCGCGCTCGCGGACGAGCAGGGCGAACTCGCGGGCGAACAATGGCTGGGTGGCCCCGCGCTGTAGTAGCACCGCGTCGCCGGGTGCGTACGGTAGCGCCTCGGCGAGGGCGCGCAGCGGGGTGATCCCCACACCGGCGCCGATGAACGCGACCTTGGTCCGGGTGCGGGGCCGCTCGGTGAGCCGGCCGTAGGGACCCTCGACGATGACGCGCGTGCCGGGTCGGAGGCCGCGGGCGAGTGAGCTGCCGTCGCCGAGGTCCTTGACGCTGATCCGCAGGCTGCGCCCGTCGGGGGCGGCGGAGAGCGAATACGGGTGGGCACGGGTCCAGCCGGGTCCGGACAGGAAACGCCAGGTGAAGAACTGCCCGGCAGCCGCGGGAAGCCGGTCGAGGTGGCGGCCGGTGACGTAGACGGACACGACCCCGGAGATGTCTCCACCGTGATCCTCGGACACTACCGAGGTGACCCTGAGGTCGTGGCGCAGCGTCCGCAGGATCGGCAGCCCGACCCGCCAGAGGAGGATCGCGGCTACGGCCGCGGCCCAGAGCGTCCACCAGTAGACGGTGGCGGCGGTGGAGGCGAGGAACTCCTGCCCGGTCCACAGTTGGTGGGGCAGAGCGAGGCCGACTCCGAGGTAGGCGTAGAGGTGCAGAAGGTGCCAGGACTCGTAGCGCAGTCTGCTGCGGGCGGCGCGAATGCTGGTGACGACGACCATGACCAGGCACAGCGTTCCGGCCATGGCCAGCAGCATGCCCGGGTAGGACACCGTCAGGTTCCAGAGGGTGCCCGGTACGTCGGCAAGGCGGCCCGCGGCGTAGCCCCAGGTGATGAAGCCGATGTGGGCGAGCATCAGGCTGAACGAGGTGAAGCCCACCAGCCGGTGGACGCGGGCCAGCCGGTCCTGTCCGACGGCGCGCTCCAGGACGGGGATGCGCGCCATCAGCATTACCTGCACGAGCAGCA
>JBKJPD010000269.1:0-4125 GCA_046595345.1 Pseudonocardia sp. | reverse complement strand
CGCCAGGTGGTCAACCGCAGCCCGCTGCCGGCCAGCATGCTCGTCATCAGGCCGGTCGCCCGATGATCGAGCTTGCGAGCGAATCAATGTCACAGCGCCCTTGCGCGAAGCGCCGTCCGAGCGCCGGCGAGGACGAGCGATGAGCGACCTCGTCAGCGACACCGAGCTCCCCGCTGAACACCGACCCCGCGAAGGCGGGACCTTCGACGCGACCGTGGTCACCTTCGCCGCGATGGGACTGTTCGACAGCCTCGACGGCGACCAGCGCGCCCAGGTCCTGCTGCCGCACACCGACCCCGGCCGCACGCACTGGAACTTCCTGCCCGAGTCCGGGAGGCACGGGCTCGCGCTGAGCGGGCTGAACCACCATCAGGAGGTGCTCGCCCACCGGCTCGTCGCCGAGTCGATGTCGCTGCCCGCCTACGCCCGCGTCGTGCAGGTGATGAGCAACGAACACGTGCTGCGCGAGCTCAACCTCCCGGTCTTCGGCCACGTCGCCGCCACGTTCCGCGACGCCCGCGGCTATTTCCTCACCTTCTTCGGCCAGCCGCAGCCCGACACGACCTGGGGCTGGCGGCTCGTCGGGCACCACCTGTCGGTCAACGTCACCGTCGTCGACGGCGACCTGATGAACGCCACACCGTTCCTGCTCGGCGCCGAACCCGCCCGCATCGGCCCGTTCCGCATCCTCGGCGAGGAGGAGGACGCCGCCTTCGCCCTGCTCGACCACCTCACCGCCACCCAGCAGGCGCAGGCGGTCATCCACGACAGGCCCCCTGCGGACTTCGTCACCCGCACCGTCCCCCGGATCGGTGAGATCGAGTACCCGGCCTACCACGGCGTCGGCCGCCGGGACGCCATGATCACCGACGACGACCGCAGGGCACTCGCCTACTTCCGGGCCCACCCCCGCGGCATCCGCGTCGGCGACCTCTCCCTCGCCCAGCGCACCTGCTTCGACGACCTGCTGGCCACGTTCGTGCACCGCGCCCGGCCCGGCCTGGTCGGCGCCGAGATGGACCGCATCGCCGCTGCGGGCGGGGTCGAGGAACTCCACTTCGCCTGGGCCGGTGGCACCACCATCGACCAGCCCCATTACTTCCGCATTCAGGGCGGGGCCACCCTCATCGAGTTCGACAATGCCGAGGACGACGCCAACCACGTGCACAGCGTCTGGCGTGACCCTTCCAACGACTTTGCGTCCGATCTCCTTCTGCAGCACCACCTCGACACCCCGCACGGTGTCGAGCGATGAGGGCTGACCGATGAGGATCGTGGGTGTCCGCCGCGACGGCGGACCGGTGGAGGTCGCCTCGCTCTCCGACGACGGCGCGCACGTCACGGTGGTGGCGGGGCTCGAGGACTTCTGGGCCGCCGCCGCGCACTGGATGTCGGAGTCACCCTCCGGGCCGACCGTGGCGCTCGCCGAGGTGGAGCAGGTCCCGCCGGTGCTGCCGGGGGCGCGGGTGATCTGCATCGGGTTGAACTACCTGAAGCACGTCGCCGAGGGCAGCTTCGCCGAGCAGGACCTGCCGACGTACCCCACGCTGTTCGCCCGCTGGACGGCCTCGCTAACCGTCGGGGGCACGCCGATCCCGGTCCCTTCGGGCGAGGACGGCGTGGACTGGGAGGGGGAGGTCGTGGCCTGGGTGGGTTCGACGCTGGTGGACGCCACGCCGGAGGAGGCGCTGGCCGCCGTCGCAGGCTACTCAACGTTCAACGACGTGACCTCGCGGCGGGCCCAGAAGCTCACCAGCCAGTGGATCCTCGGCAAGAACGGCGACGGCTCCGGGCCGCTCGGGCCCCTGGTCCCGGCCGCGGAGGTCGGCGACCTGCGCGACGGCCTCCGCGTCCGGACGCGGGTCAACGGCGAGGTCGTCCAGGACGGCTCCACCGCAGAAATGGTCTACACCGTGGGCGACACCCTCTCGCTGATCTCGCACACCTTCACGCTGCACCCCGGTGACCTGCTGGCCACCGGGACGCCGTCGGGCGTCGGCTACGCACGCACGCCGCCGTGGCTGCTGCGCCCGGGCGACATCGTCGAGGTCGAGGTCGAGCGGCTCGGCACCGTGGCCAACCCCGTCGTCACCAACGACCACCGCCAGGAGAAGAGGGAACGCCATGACCGATGACCCCAGGGTGTACGCGCCGTCCCACCCGCTGGAACCCGGTGACCGCTACGGCATCTTCAGCGACTTCGACCCTGGCACCCGGACGCTGCCCGCGGGAACGCAGATCGCGCCGCCGTTCCGGTCCCTGCCCGTCGACATCGTCTTCGAGAAGGACACCCCGGTCACGCTGCGGGACGGCGTGACGATCCATGTCGACGTGTTCCGTCCCGCCGGGACGGAGAAGGTCCCGGTCATCGTGGCGTGGAGCCCGTACGGCAAGGGCCAGGGAACCTCCCCCAGCGTGCTGGGCGTGTTCGCCGTCGTCGGGCTGGACAACCAGCTCGTCTCGGGGCTGGAGAAGTTCGAGGGACCGGACCCGGCGTACTGGTGCGCCCAGGGATACGCGATCTGCAACCCGGACATCCGCGGGGTCGCCAACTCCGAGGGCGACAGCGTGGTGTGGGACCGCCAGGAGGGCCGTGACTGCTACGACCTCGTCGAATGGCTCGCGGCCCAGGAATGGTGCACCGGCAAGGTCGGGATGAGCGGAACCTCCTATCTGGCCGCGGCGCAGTGGTTCACCGCCGCCGAGCAGCCTCCGCACCTCGCCGCGATCAACCCGTGGGAGGGCGTGAGCGACGTCTACCGCGACCTGGTCATGCGGGGCGGCATGCCGGACACCGGCTTCGCCGAGTTCCTGCAGCACGGCAGCTACTGGGGCAAGAACCAGAAGGAGGACATCCTGACCGAGATCGAGCGCTTCCCGCTCATGCACGACCTCTGGGAGGACAAGATCCCGGCCTTCGACCAGATCACCGTCCCGGCCTACGTCGTGGCCAGCTACTCGAACACGCTGCACACCGCAGGCACGTTCCGCGGCTGGCGGCGGATGGCCTCGGGCGACAAGTGGCTGCGCATCCACAACAGCCAGGAATGGCCGGACTACTACGACCAGTCCAACGTCGAGGACCTGCGAAAGTTCTTCGACCGGTACCTCAAGGACGAGGACAACGGCTGGGAGCAGACCCCGCGCGTCCGGTACTCCGTCCTCGACCTCCAGGGCGGCGACCGGGTCGCCGTCGCGGCCGACGAGTTCCCCCCGTCGGACGTCACATCGACCCGGTACTACCTCGACGGCCGCTCCCGAGCCCTGGTGCCGGCGGCCCCGGCCGACGAGGTGCCGGCGGCCTACGCGGTCGGGGCCAACCCGGACGTGGTCTCGTTCATCGCGCGGTTCGACCACGAGACGGTGTTGGTCGGCTACCCGAAGGCGCACCTGTGGGTCGAGGCGCGCGGCGCCGACGACATGGACCTGTTCGTCCTGATCCAGAAGCTCGACGCGTACGGCACGCCGCTGCAGGCGTTCACCGTCCCCAATCAGAGCGCCATGGCCCACGACGTCACCGACCGCGGCGCGACGATCCTGCGGTACAAGGGATCCGACGGACGCCTGCGCGTGTCCGCGCGCCACCTCGACGAGAAGCTCTCGACCGACGACGTGCCCGCGCACAGCTTCGACCGGGTCGAGACGCTCTCGCCCGGCGAGGTCGTCGACATCGAGATCGACCTGCTCCCGATCGGTTTGGCCTTCCACCCCGGCGAGCAGTTGCGCTTCGTCGTCAGCTCCCGGAACCTGCTGGGACCGATGATGCCCAGGGTCCGCGAGTACACCCCGGTCAACAGCGGGCAGCACGTCATCCATACCGGCGGCGACCACGCCTCCTACCTCCAGTTGCCGGTACAGGCCAGGCGATGAGCGAGCCGGCCGCGAACGGGCCTCTGACCGGCACCCCCGTCTCCACCTACTTGGTGTCCGCCAACCGCAACAAGGGCGCGAGGCCTACACCGTGCCCAACGACGCCGAGCTGTTCGACCACGCCCACGGCGTCAAAGCGTGGGCGCTGGAGCGACGGCCAACCAGCTGTGGACCGCATCCCTCGACATGCTCGAAAGCTGGAGATCAACAGCGTTTGCTGGTGGCAGGTGCGGCGGGCCCGCTGACCGGCTCAGG
>JBKJPD010000164.1:0-3127 GCA_046595345.1 Pseudonocardia sp. | reverse complement strand
ATCGGGCCGACTGATCTCCGGCCGCCCGAGTCTGGGGCCGCCCGGCGATTGCATCTTGTCGGCGGGCGGCGGGCGGAGTACACCTGAGGTCACGGGAACGCTGGCAGGCCAAGGGCGCATCAGTGGAGAAGGTTCGTCCTCCCGGTCGGCGGTCCCCGACTCGAGCACCGGGCACCCACGCGGAGCACGCCGCGATGAGGTGAACGCGCCGTGGGACTGCGTCAACGGACGGCCGTCGTTACGTTGACGCCGAGACCACCAACACGGCGTAATGTGCACGCCTGGTAACCCGATATCGAGTCCTCGGACGTCGCCCCACCGTGCATGCGGGGCGACGTCCGACCCATTTCCGGAGGGTCACCGGTCCGCATGTCCGGAGGATCCCAGTCCGGATGTCCGGAGGATCCCGGTCCGGATGTCCGGAGGATGCCGTCCCGGGGAAGCAGACACCGGACGGATGGCCCCGCCGGCCCCGTGGCCGCGCGAGAGCCCGTGAATCACGCGAAGCCCGGATAACCCTTCAGCGCGGGACGCGACGCCCCGGCGGAGGGCACACTGGCGGTTCTCCAGCCCTACCGACGAGGAGTGTTCGTGACCACCGTTCCCTCGACCACCACCCCACCCGCCGGGGCCGCCACCACCGATGCCACCGGCCGCAGCCTGTACATGGCGCGCCCGCAGACGTTCGACACACCCGAACAGGAGCGCGCCCACCGTAAGGCGAAGCTTGCCGCGGCGTTCCGGATGTTCAGCCGCGCGGGGCTCGACGAGGGCGTGGCCGGGCACATCACGGTGCGCGACCCCGAGGAGCCGGACACGTTCTGGGTGAACCCGTTCGGCATGCACTTCTCGATGATCCGCAGCAGCGACCTGGTGCGGGTCGACGAGGACGGTGCGGTCGTGGAGGGCGACCGCGTGGTCAACGGGGCGGCCGTCGCGATCCACTGCGCCGTGCACGCCGCCCGTCCCGACGTCCTGGCCGCCGCGCACGCGCACGGCCCGGCGGGCAAGACGCTGTCGAGCCTCGAGGTCGGCATCGAGCCGCTGACCCAGGACGCCTGTGCCTTCTACGACGACGTCGGCGTGCACGACACGTTCAGCGGTGTGGTGCTCGACCGGGAGGAGGGTCGGCGCATCGGGCAGGCGCTGGGACAGCACAAGGCGGTGATCCTGCGCAACCACGGCATGCTCACCGTCGGCACGAGCGTCGACAGTGCGGCCTGGTGGTTCCTCACCCTGGAGCGCACCGCCCGGTGCCAACTCGACGCCTACGCCGCCGCTGCTGGTCTGGGCCGCCCGCCGCGGCTGGTCTCCCACGACGAGGCGCTACTCACCCGCGGCCAGGTCGGCTACGAGTTCGCCGGCTGGTTCCAGTTCCAGCCGATCTGGGAGCGGATCAGCCGCGACGAGCCGGAGCTGTTCGACTGAGAACGCCGCCGCTCTGCACGCGATCAGGCGCCCAGCGCGGCTGTCCATACCGGTCTGCGCTGTCCACACCAGTATGGGACAGCGATCGGCGGCGACCGTGCTCACCGCCGCCGGGGCTGCATGAGGTCCCATACAGCCGCCGTCGCGAACCCGAAGGCCAGGTGTGGCAGCAGGTCCGAGACCCATGAATCGCCACGCCACGTGCGCGGGTCGGTGACGCCGAGCACGGCCATCGGACCGGTGGTGCCGACGTTCGCGACGAGACCTGCGCCCAGGCCGAGCAGGGCCATCGGCGTGCGGCCCAGCTTCGGCGCCACGAGCCCATAGAGCGCGCCGGTGCCCAGTCCCGCGACGATCCCGAGCAGCGCCCCCAGCCCCGAGCGGCGGTTCCCGGCCTCGTCGCTGTCGAGACCGTCGCCCGACAGGCTCACCCCGGCGAGCTCCTCGGCCTTGCGCACCGTGTCCTGGGGCGTGGTGCTCGGCGGGCGGGCCCGCACCGTCATGTCGAGGTAGGTCACGGCGTTGAGCACGGTCGTGCCCGCCGCGCCCGCGGCGACTCCGGTGAGAAGCTGTCGACCCCTGCTGTTCCTCATGCCGCAGACGTTCTCGCCCGGCGTCCGATCTATCCCTCGCCGCCACGAACGGGGACACCGCCGCCGACGTGGGCCGCGACCCGGACATGGGCCGCGACCCAGCGCCGGCCGCGCTGGCGCAGTGTCGGAGTGCTGGTCAGGACAGGTTGATGATCTCCCCGTTCGCATCGAGGTCGATCATGTGGGCCGCCGGGTTGGCGCCGAGCCCCGGCATCGTGCGCATGTCGCCGCAGATCGGGTAGATGAACCCGGCCCCGACCGAGGCCCGGACCTCCCGAACCGGCAGCCGCCATCCCGTCGGTGCGCCCTTGAGCGTGGCGTCCGAGGAGATCGACAGGTGGGTCTTCGCGATGCACACCGGCAGGCCGCCGAACCCGTTGCGCTCGTGATTATCGATCTGGCGGGATGCGGTCAGGTCGTAATCGACGCCGTCGGCGCCGTAGACCTGCTTCGCCACGATCTCGATCTTCTCCCGCAACGTGGCGGAGTCGGGATAGAGGTACCGGAACGCCGACGGCTCATCGGCCGCCTCGGCGACGGCGTCGGCGAGGTCGGTGGCGCCCCGACCGCCGTCGGCGAAGTGCGTGCAGACCGCGGAGCGGGCCCCCATCGATTCGGCGATCTCGGCAATCGCCCGGTGCTCGGAGGGATGGTCGCCGGGGAATGCGTTGATCGCGACGACGGGGGAGACCCCGTGCAGCCGGATGTTCTCGATCTGCTTGCGCAGGTTCGCCCCGCCGAGGTGCACCTCGGCGGGGTTCTCGACCATCAGCGCGTCGGGAAGCGGCCTGCCCGCGACGATCCGGTGGTTGCCCGAGTGTGCCTTGAGCGCGCGCACCGTGGCCACGACGACGGCCGCGTCCGGCGTCAGACCCGACGCCCGGCACTTGATGTTGAAGAACCGCTCCGCGCCCATGTCGGCACCGAAGCCGGCCTCGGTGATGAGGTAGTCGCCGGTGTGGATGCCGATGAGGTCGGCGATCACCGACGAGTTGCCGTGCGCGATGTTGCCGAACGGCCCCGCGTGTACCAGCACCGGGGTGTTCTCCAGTGTCTGCAACAGGTTGGGGGCCATCGCGTCGCGCATGATCACCGCCATCGCGCCC
>JBKJPD010000084.1:0-3095 GCA_046595345.1 Pseudonocardia sp. | reverse complement strand
GTGTGGTCGGGGTGACAGGATTTGAACCTGCGACCTCTTCGTCCCGAACGAAGCGCGCTACCAAGCTGCGCCACACCCCGATGGCCCGAGGACCACGATGAAGTCTAGCCGACGTCTGCGGGTGCTGACGCGGGGGTTGCCCTGGCCGCCGCTGCGACCGAAGGGCGGGGGACGAGCGTCAGGAGGCTGGCTTCGGGCGGGCAGGCGAACCGCACCGGGGCATAGGGCGAGGTGCCCAGCCCGGCCGAGACGTGCAGCCACATGTGCGCCCCCCACCGTGACGCCCCGCGGGCCCGCGAGCGGTCGAGGCCGCAGTTCGTGATCAGCGCGCCGACACCTGGCAGGCGCAGTTGCCCGCCGTGGGTATGACCGGCCATCACCAGGTCGTAGCCGTCGGCGGCGAAGCCGTCGAGGACGCGGGGCTCAGGGGAATGCGTCAGGCCAAGGCGCAGGCCCGGTTCGCCGAGGGGACGGCCGGCGATGCGGTGGTAGCGGTCCAGGCCGAGATGCGGGTCGTCGACGCCCGCCGCCGCGACGGTGACGCCGCCGATGTCGAGGGTGAACCGGGCGTGGGTGGCGTCCTCCCAGCCCCGTTCCACCACCGCCGCCCGCAGGTCGCGCCATGGCAGCGGCTCGCCGTGGCTGCGCCGGTCGCTGCGCTTGAGATAGCGGGCGGGGTTCTTCGGCGTGGGCCCGAAGTAGTCGTTGCTGCCGAAGACGAACAGGCCGGGACGTTCCAGCAGCGGGCCCAGTGCGTTGACGACGGCGGGCACGGCGCGGGGGTGCGCCAGGTTGTCACCGGTGTTCACCACGAGATCGGGTTCCAGCGATGCCAGCTCGGCGACCCACCGCTGCTTGCTGCGCTGGTTGGGCACGAGATGCAGATCGGAGATGTGCAGGATCCGCAGCGGGCGGGTGCCTTCGGCCAGCACCGGCAGCGTCACCTCCCGCAGTGTCCAACGGCGGCGCTCGACGCCCGCCGCGTAGGCGAGCGCCGCCGCCCCCGTCGTGGTCGCGCCCAGCGCGAACCGTGCCCAGCTCTTCACAACTGCAGAGTACGGCGGTGCCCGTAGGTCTAGCGTTCACGCCCGTGAGCGAGCGAAGAGAGCGAACTGTCAGACGCGGTCCACATCGAGTCTCGGGCCCGCCCGGAACGAAGCGAGGACGTGTATGAGCAGGTTGAAGGAGCAGCTGCGTGCCGACCTGACGGCCGCGATGAAGGCCCGGGACGAGCTCGTGAAGTCGACCCTGCGGATGACGCTCACGGCCATCGGCGTCGTCGAGGTATCCGGTACGCAGGCCCGGCAGCTCGAGGATGCCGAGGTGCTCACGGTCATCGCCAAGGAGGCCAAGAAGCGCGCCGAGTCGGCCGAGGCGTTCGCCGGTGCGGGGCGTGAGGAGCTGGCGGCCCAGGAGCGGGCCGAGGGGGAGATCCTGGCCCGTTACCTGCCCACACAGCTCACCGACGACGAGCTGGCCGCGATCGCGCAGGCTGCCGTCGAGCAGACGGCGACCGAGCTGGGCGCTGCCCCGGGGCAACGGCAGATGGGGCTGGTCATGAAGCGGGCCGGCGCCGCGGTGGCCGGGCGGGCCGACGGTGGCCGGGTGGCCGCCGCCGTCAAGGCGCTGCTGGCGCCGGGGTGATCCCGGGGCGCCAGCGGGCGTGCCGGGTTCCGGTCTCGCCGCGGCGGACCAGGTCCAGCCGCGGCCGGGGGCCGTCGGAACGGCCTGTCTGCGGCCTGCGGCTCCCCGCCGCGAACGGGGCCGGCCACGGCGCGCCCGGCCCGGCATAGCCCTGCTCGGCCGCGGCGTGCAGCGTCCACTGTGGGTCGTACAGGTGTGGGCGGCCCAGCGCGCACAGGTCGGCGCGGCCGGCGAGCAGGACCGAATTGACGTCGTCCCACGACGAGATCGCGCCCACCGCGATCACCGCGACGCCGTGGGCGCGGCCGACGTCGTTGCGGATGCGGTCGGCGTAGGGCGTCTGGTAGCTGCGCCCGAACGCCGGTCGTTCCGCGGCCAGCACCTGGCCGGTGGAGACGTCGATGCCGTCGACCCCGTGTTCGGCGAAAGCCCGGGCGATCGTCACCGCGTCGTCGATGTCGTTGCCGCCGGGATGCCAGTCGGTGGCCGAGATCCGGACCGTCATGGGACCGGGCCAGGCGGCGCGGACGGCGTCGAAGACCTCGAGCGGGTACCGCAGCCTGCCCGCCAGGTCGCCGCCGTAGCCGTCGGTGCGGGTGTTGGACAGCGGGGACAGGAACGAGGACAGCAGGTAACCGTGCGCGCAGTGCAGCTCCAGCACGTCGAACCCGGCGCGGGCCGCTGCGCGGGTGGCCGCGACGAACTGCTCCCTGATCGCTGTCATGTCCTGCCGCGTCAGTGACCGGGGCACCGCGTTGCCCGGCGAGTAGGGGATCGTCGAGGGCCCGACGACGTCCCAGCCGCCCGCCGCCAGCGGCTCGTCGATGCCCTCCCACATGATCTTCGTGGAGCCCTTGCGGCCGGAGTGGCCCAGCTGCACGCCGATCCGGGTGTCGCTCTCGGCGTGTACGACGTCGACGATCCGGGTCCACGCCGTCTCCTGCGCGGGTGTGTAGATGCCCGTGCATCCCGGGGTGATGCGGCCCGCCGCGCTGACGCACACCATCTCGGTCATCACGAGCGCGGCGCCGCCGAGGGCCTTGCTGCCCAGGTGCACGAGGTGGAAGTCGCCCGGTACGCCGTCGTCGGCTCGGTACATGTCCATCGCGGAGACGACGATCCGGTTGCGCAGCTCCAGCCCGCCCAGCCGGAACGGCAGGAACATCGGCGGCACACCGTCGACCCCGTTCGCGAACCACCGGTCCGTGGCCGCGACGAACTCGGGGTCACGCACCGTGAGGTTGTCGTGGGTGACGCGGCGGCTGCGGGTGACGATGTTGAACGCGAACTGCACCGGGTCCTGGTGGGTGTAGCGGCCGATGTCCTCGAACCACTCACGGCTCGCCTGTGCGGCACGCTGGGTGGACAGCACGACCGGGCGGCGCTCGCCCTCGTAGGCGGCCAGGGCAGTGTCGACGTCGGGCTGCTCGTGCAGGCAGGCGGCCAACGAG
>JBKJPD010000032.1:0-4236 GCA_046595345.1 Pseudonocardia sp. | reverse complement strand
AGCGGGCAGGCCGCGGAGTTCCTCACGTTCGCCAGCCTCGCGGGCACCGGGGACCACATCGTCGCCGCGGCCGGGCTCTACGGCGGCACCATCACCCAGCTCGACGTGACGTTGCGCCGATTCGGTGTGGAGACCACGTTCGTCCCCGGCGGCGACCCAGCCGCGTTCGCCGCCGCGATCACCCCGCGCACGAAGCTGGTGTTCGCCGAGATCGTCTCCAACCCGAGTGGCGACGTGGCCGACCTCGCCGCGCTCGCCGACGTCGCGCACGCCGCCGGGCTGCCGCTGATCATCGACGCGACGATGGCCACCCCGTACCTGTGCCGGCCCATCGAGCACGGCGCCGACATCGTGATCCACTCAGCCACCAAGTTCCTCGGTGGGCACGGCACCACACTCGGCGGCGTGGTGATCGAGTCCGGGCGCTTCAACTGGGGCAACGGCAACTTCCCGCAGATGACCGAGCCCATCCCGTCCTACGGCGGGCTCAACTGGTGGGGCAACTTCCAGGAGTTCGGCTTCCTCACCAAGCTGCGCGCCGAGCAGCTCCGCGACGTGGGGGCCACCCTCTCGGCGCACTCGGCGTTCCTGCTGCTCCAGGGCGTCGAGACGCTGCCGCAGCGGATGGAGGCGCACGTGGCGAACGCGCGTGCCGTCGCACAGTGGTTGCACGCCGACCCGCGCGTGTCCTACGTGCGCTGGTCCGGGCTGCCCGACCATCCCCATCACGATCTCGCCAACCGCTACCTGCCGCTGGGCCCCGGCGCGGTGTTCGCCTTCGGGGTGAAGGGCGGGCGCGAGGCCGGGCAGCGGTTCATCGAGTCCGTGCAGCTTGCCAGCCACCTCGCCAACATCGGCGACGCCCGCACACTGGTGATCCATCCCGGGTCCACCACACACCAGCAGCTCACCGACGATCAGCTCCGCGACGCAGGCGTGCCACCGGACCTGGTGCGCATCAGCGTCGGCCTGGAGGACATCGACGACATCCTGTGGGACCTCGACCAGGCGCTGGCCAGGGACGTCTCATGAGCACGACCTGGGAGAACCCGCCCGCCACCCGGCGCCGGCAGATCCTGCGCAGCACCCGCACCATCGCGATCGTCGGGGCCTCGCCCAACCCGTCGCGCTCCAGCAACTTCGTCGCCACCTATCTGCTGTCGAGCACCGACTACGACCTCTACTTCGTCAACCCCAACGCCGAGCGGATCTTCGGCCGCCCGGTGTATCCGACGCTGGCGGACCTGCCGGTCGTCCCCGATCTCGTCGACGTCTTCCGCCGCTCGCAGGACCTCCCCGCGGTGCTTGACGATGTGCTCGCGCTGCCGTCTCGACGGCCCGACCCCGCAGGCGATCCGGGGGCCGGTGTGCGCACCTTCTGGCTGCAGTTCGGCCTGTTCGACGAGGCCGTGGCGCGGCGCGCAGAGGACGCCGGGCTGGAGGTAGTGATGGACCGCTGCCTCAAGGTCGAGCACGCCCGGTTCAACGGCGGCCTGCACCTCGCCGGGTTCGACACGGGAGTGATCAGCTCCCGTCGGCGGGAGCGGTGACGGCCGTCGTCGCAACGCGCGGGCCGTGGCGTGAGGGCGACCCGGCCGGTGACCGCCACTTCCTCGACATCGGGCCGCTGACCCCCGAGTTCGGCGGGTCGATGCCCGTCCGGCTCGCCTACGAGACGTGGGGCAGGCTCGCCCCCGCCCGCGACAACGCGGTGCTCATCCTGCATGCGCTCTCCGGCGACAGCCACGTCACGGGTGTCGCCGGACCGGGGCACCCGACGCCCGGTTGGTGGGCGGGCGTCGTCGGACCCGGCCTCCCGATCGATACCAACCGGTTCCACGTCGTCTGCGCCAACGTGCTCGGCGGCTGCCAGGGCACCACCGGCCCGTCCTCGACCGCACCCGATGGACGGCCGTGGGGGAGCCGCTGGCCGCTCACCACGATCCGCGACCAGGTGGCGGCGGAGGTGCCGCTGGCCGACGCGCTCGGGATCGACCGCTGGGCCGCCGTCGTCGGCGGGTCGATGGGTGGCATGCGAGCCCTGGAGTGGGCGGTGACCCATCCCGAGCGCGTGGAGCGGGTCGTGGTGTTGGCGGCAGCGGCCGAGGCGAGCGCCGACCAGGTGGGGCTGTGCGGCATCCAGGTCGACGCCGTGCGGGCCGACCCGCTGTGGTATAGCGGCGACTACGCCGCCCATGGCGTCGCCCCCGACACCGGCCTCGGCATCGCCCGACGGATCGCGCACCTGAGCTACCGCACCTCGGGGGACGTCGACGACCGGTTCGGCCGTGCCTCGCAGGACGGGCGCGATCCGCTGCGAGATGGCCGGTTCGCGGTGGAGTCCTATCTGGAGCACGCCGCCGAGGGGCTCATCGCCCGGTTCGACGCGGGGAGCTACGTGGCGCTCAACCTCGCGATGAACAGCCACGAGATCGGCCGGGGGCGGGGCGGCACCGCCGCGGCGCTCAGCGGGGTCACCGCGCGGGCCACAGTGGTGGGCGTCGACACCGACCGGCTCTACCCACTGCACCAGCAGGCCGAGATGGCGCGGGCATTGGGGGTGGCTCTCGACGTGGTGAGCTCCGAGCGTGGGCACGACGGCTTCCTGGTGGAGGCCGACCAGGTCGGTGCCGTGCTCCAACGGGCCCTGCAGAGCTGATCAACCCCGAGTTCGGGACGGTGGGCGGCCCCTGTCGTCACCCTGGCACTCAGATCTCCGCGGCGGTGGGCTGTCGGCCGTAGGTGAAGCGACGCAGCATTGTCTCTGCGGGTCCTCGACAGCCCGCCCGGTCCGACGCCGCGGCGACCAGCAGGATCACCAGCCAGGCGCCGATGCCCAGGAGCGCGGTCTGCCACAGCCGGACGTCCCGGCCGAGCCCGAGCGTCCAGGCCGGGAGCAGCGCCACGAACGCAACGGACTGTGCGAGGTAGCACGACAGCGACCGCCGCCCGCAGGCCAGCATCGCCCGGGTGACCGGGCCCGGGGCGCGCCGGGCAAGCCGGATGGCGACCAACCCGAACAGGGCCGCGTACCCCGCCCCGCCCGCATACCCGCAGAGCTCGTGCAGCGAGCCGGCCGCCAGAACCGCGACCACCGGCGGGGACGTCCACAGCTGCGCTGCCATCAGCGCCAGCGGCAGCCCGCCGAGCACCGCAGCGGAGATCCCGGTCAGCGCGACCGCGCTGAGCAGCCTGCGGTGGCGCTCCGGCTCGTCGAGCAGCCTGCGCCGCGCCGCCCACCCGCCGAGCGCTACCGCGGCGACCACCGCGACCGCCTGCACGAGCAGGCCGGTGCCCGCCCACTCGAGCGCCCGCATCGCCACGGCCGTGCCGGGATCGGCGGCGGCGACCGATGGCAGGGCGGAGTCCGCGTCACCTGCCGAGAACCCGGCCGCGGCGAAGAGCAGCGTGGTCAGCGCCACCCCGACCCCTGCCGTCCGGAGCAACGCGCCGTCCGAGCCCCGCACCAGCAGCCCTGCCATGACCACCGCCAACAACCCGTAGGCCCCGACGATGTCCCCCGACCACAACAGCACACCGTGCACCAGCCCGATCGCAACCATGACGAGCCCGCGGCGCTGGACCAGCCGCGTCACCCTGGACGCGGGTACGCCCGCCGCGGCCCGCCGCCTCGTCAACTGCCCGATCCCGTAGCCGAACAGCAACGCGAACAGGGGGTAGGCGCGGCCGTCGACCAGCGTCATCTGTATCAGTGCCACCACGCGGTCCACGCCGTCGAGCTCCCGCGGGTAGAACCGCACCCCGAGGGGGTGGCCGTACCCGTAGACGCGCGCGTTGGCGACGGCGATCAAGAGCAGCATTCCGCCTCTCGCGAGATCTGGGGCGAGAGCGCGGGCGGTCATCGGGGTCGCGCCGGGATCAGCCGCGGTCATGACGACGAGCGTAGTTCGCTACGCCACACACGTGATCCCCGTCGCGGCGCCGCGACGCCGCGGGGGTTAGCCTTCGCGACGTGTCTACGCCGACTGCACCCGTCACCGTGACCGTCACCGGAGCCGCCGGCCAGATCGGCTACGCGCTGCTGTTCCGGATCGCCTCCGGGCAGCTGCTCGGGCCGGATACGCCGGTCCGGCTGCGCCTCCTGGAGATCCCACCGGCGGTGAAGGCCGCTGAAGGTGTCGCTCTGGAACTCGATGACTGCGCGTTCCCGCTGTTGGCGGGGATCGACATCACCGACGACGCCGCGGTTGCGTTCGACGGTGCGAACGTCGCACT
>JBKJPD010000616.1:0-2830 GCA_046595345.1 Pseudonocardia sp. | reverse complement strand
GCATCACCGGCCGACCGCTGTGAGCGCACAGGGGGAGCAGAGACGCGGCCGCTGGGTGGGGAAGAGCTCGGCGGCCGCCGCCACAGCCTCGCCACCGCGGGGTCCAGCCTTACTTTCCGGTCGGTGCCACAGGTGTGGACCCAGTGGCCAGAGCGGCATCGAGAGCTGGCATCGTCACTGGTAGTGGGCCTGGTCATGGCTGTCGACCAGCTTTGCAAGGAGGGGGTCAAGGTTGCGGTTCCCTCGTCTCCACCAGCTTGACCAGCAGAAACAGCCTCCGTGCCGGTCGCTGCTTTGATTAATGTCACCGGCGATGCACCGAGTATTCTGCTCGTGTAGCCAACTCCGGTGTCAAGCAGCGTGCGCGAGGGACGATCCGCCGGCGCGGGCGCTCGTTCAGGTGATCGTCTTCGCCGGTTACGGCCCATTGACGGCCCCACGAAGAGGCCGGCTCTGGGGCGCGAACACCCGGGCAGTGCGCCGACATCGCCGACGCGCGAGCCGGCCGAGCTCGGTCCGCTGCCGGTCCTGGCGGCGGGTCAGCACGTCACGATCTCGGGGAGACGCCCGGCCTCTGAAGGCGGCGGCCCATCGATCCGGGTCCCGCAACGTTGTGCTTCCTCGGCTCGGCACAGCTGCGCATGTCAGGACGGGTGGCTGCGGTACCAGTCGCGCCAGATGAGCCGGTGGACCGGGATCCACCGCGGGATCGACCGCACCCCGGGGATGAACGGCACGGCCACGAGCGCGAGTGTCAGCAGCATCATCAGTCCCCAGACGTCCGCGTCTGCGTTGCCGGTCGTGGAGAACGGCGGCACCTGATACCAGAATGTGTAGAGCCACATCCAGGGCTGGCCGGGGTAGTTCCCGGTCTCGTTCATCATCCCCCACTGGTCCCCGCCGAGGTTGTGGGCGCGGGCCTGGTCCTCGAGGTAGGCGCCGTCGGCCAGCAGCAGCAGGCCCCGGGTCGCGTCGCCGTTGTAGAAGGTGCCCGACGGGTCGAGAGCACCTTCGAGCCCGCCGGTGCGGGCGAGGGCGAGGAACGAGGTGGCGATCGCCGGCACCGGACCGTAGTCACCTGCGACGACCGCCGTCGGGTCACCGTCCGGTGCGGCGCCGAGAGCGGTGGTGAAGCTCGTCGCCCACGCCGTCTGGTTGTCGGGGGAGGCCGCGTTCCACGTCGCGAGGGCGGCTTGGGTCGCCGGGTCGGACACGCGGCTCAATGGGGTCAGCACAAGGTCCTGGGCGGGGTCGACCGGGATCGTCACGCCCGCCCAGCGCTGCAGGGCCAGTGGGCCCAACTGCTGGCCCGGGCCGGCGGTGTTGTAGGGCGCGCCGTAGCCGGCGCTGGTCGTGGTGCCGGCCAGCTCGCCGGCGGCCGTGGCGATGACGTCGTTCGGGGCGGCGTTCGCCCAGCCGGCCAGGCTGATCGGCTTCTCGTCGGGCGAGGAGAACACGGCGGCGAGCCCGCCGGTCAGCACCAGAATCGCGACGAGGGCCAGGGTGAACTCCTTGACCAGGTCGTAGGGCCGGGTCGGGAACGAGTGCGAGTCCGGGGTGCCGGCGCGGCGATCTCGGCGAAGCGTGGTGCTCATCGCGACACCGGGTGGACAAGGAGATCGGGTGTGTCGATCCGTTCGGGCAGTGGCCCTGGATCGGGCTGTGCGGGGCCGAGCCGGGCCGCCTCCGGGGACGTCGCATCGATCGGCGGGACGACGCCGTGACGGCGCACCAGCACGACGTGCGCCACGACGAGCACCCCGATGAACAGCGGCAGCAGCGACACGTGCCACAGCAGCATCTGCCCAGGGTCCAGGACGTTGAAGAACGACCCGATACCGACGGCATTGAGGCCGTCCTTGGCCTGTCCGGCGATCCACTGGGAGTCGAAGTTGGTCTGGGACAGATAGCCCGTGAAGGCGGTACCGATCGACCCGATGAACGCCACCGCGCCCGTCATCCACGTCAGCGCGCGTTTGCCCCGCCACGCGGCCATGAAGAACTTGCCCCACAGGTGGATCACCATCGTGGCGAAGAACAGCTCGACGCTCCACAGGTGCAGCGAGTTCACGAAGTGGCCGAGCCCGGAGGTGTGCCACCAGGTCACGCCGCCGAGCGACAACACGCAGCCGGTGGCGATGACGACGACGAGGGAGGCCAGACAGAGCACCCCGAAGATGTAGATCCACGATGCCACGTAGGCGGGTTGGCGGTCGGGCAGCAGCTGTCCAGGGGGCACCGTGCGCGCCAGCCGGGTGCGCAATCGGACAGTCCAGCTCGACGCATCGGCGGGGGCGCTCATGACGCGTCGCCGCGGTCGTCGGGCTGGGAACCCGGCCCGTGGAACGGGACGAGCACCGCCAGCACGAACACCACCAGCATCGCCGCGATCACGACCAGGTTGGCCATCGAGATGTGGATGACACCCCAGTCCAGGTAGCTACCGTTCATGGCTTGACCTCCGACGTCATGGATCCGTGTCCAGCACGCTCGTCTCCAGGGCGCGATGACGGGTAGGGCCCAACGTCATCGGCTCGCGGGCACAATGCCGATGGTCCTGAGTGGAGCCTGATCGGCGTGGTCGGAGGCCGTGGAGTCCGATGCGTCGGGTGACGGTGATGGCGCTGGGCTCCTCGGGCTTGCGAGCGGGGAAGCCGCCGGCCTTCCTGGTGCGCTGCGAGCTACCGCAGGGGCTCGCGGGCGCTCAGCCTGATCCCAACATCCACCGCCCGCGAGATTCGCCCCCCGGCCCGTGCTCGATCGCGGGCAGGTCCAGCCCGCGGGGACGGGAACCCCCATCCCGTCGAGCAAGGACCTGCGGTGGCGGCGA
>JBKJPD010000544.1:0-3474 GCA_046595345.1 Pseudonocardia sp. | reverse complement strand
GGTTGGGCGGCCGCGTCGGGGGCGGCCCGGGCGGGGTGGGGGAGGTGGATCACGCCGGCCCGGTCGAGTTTGGCCAGCTCCGAGCGGGCGCGGCCGTAAGCCGCGAGCCGCTCGGCGTCGCTGTCGGAGTGCCGGGCGGTGGTGAGTAGCTTGATCACCCGCTCGACGGTGCTGCGCTCGGCGGGGGACAGCCCCGAGAGCCGGATCCGCTCGGCCGCATCGCGGGCCGCCCGCCACGCCCGTTCGGCCCGGTCCACAGCAGCGACGAAGCCCGCGGCGTGCGCCGCGGGCGGGAGCGCGTCGGTCTCCAGCGCCTGCGCCTCGGCGAACGCGTCGACGAACCGGCCGGTGCTGGGCACCGACACGTCGGCGAGCGCCGGGAGGCGCAGCACCTGCATGGTGTCGCACTCGTAGGCTGCGTACTCGGCCCGCAGGGCGTGGAACCGCGACCGGGAGTGCGCCCACACGCGGTCCGGACGCGGTGCGGCGGCGGGGCGGGCGAGCAGTGGCGCGGTGCCGGGCGCCCCGGCACGGCGCAGTGCGGACCTCCGCCCGGCTCTGCGAACCGCCACGAACGCGACCGCGCCCACCGCGGCCGTCACCGTCGCGATCACGACGAGGACCGCGGTGGCGCCGAGGACACCGATCAGGACCGGGATGAGTAGGAGCCACAGCGGGGTCGGGAGGCGCCGGTGTCGGTGTGCCGCGCGCAGCCGGCGCCCGTCCGCGAACGCCGTCGAGTAGACCCGTTGTCTGCGTGGCATGGGCGTCGCACCTCCCGTCCGGCCGGGCCGCGCGGCCCGGTCGGCTTGTTCCACTCCTTGGTACCGGAAGAGTGATGCTGCACGCACGCGGCCGAACGGGTACCTCACAGGTACGGTTCGCCTCTCCGATCATCGAAAGGGGCTGCCCGTGTTTCGCAAGGTACTGGTCGCCAACCGCGCCGAGATCGCCATCCGGGCGTTCCGAGCCGTCGCCGAGCTCGGCGCGTCCACGGTGGCGATCTTCCCTTACGAGGACCGCAACTCCGTGCACCGCGCCAAGGCCGACGAGTCCTACCAGATCGGCGAGGAGGGCCATCCGGTCCGCGCGTACCTCTCCGTGGACGAGGTGATCAAGGCCGCGCGCACCGCGGGCGCCGACGCGATCTACCCCGGGTACGGCTTCCTGTCGGAGAACCCCGCTCTCGCCGAGGCCTGCGAGGCGGCCGGCATCGCGTTCGTCGGCCCCCCGGCGGCCATCCTGCACCTGACGGGGAACAAGGCCCGGGCGATCGCCGCTGCCCGCGATGCCGGGGTGTCCACGCTCCGGTCGAGCAAGCCGACCACCGACATCGACGCGCTGGTCACGGCGTCGCTCGACATCGGGTTCCCGGTCTTCGTCAAGGCGGTCGCCGGCGGTGGTGGTCGCGGGATGCGCCGCGTCCAGGTCGCGGAAGACCTGCGCGACTCCGCCGAGGCGGCCATGCGGGAGGCCGAGTCGGCATTCGGTGACGCGACGGTGTTCCTCGAGGAGGCCGTGGTGAATCCCCGCCACATCGAGGTGCAGATCCTCGCCGACGCGGCCGGCAACGTCGTGCATCTCTACGAGCGCGACTGCTCGGTGCAGCGGCGCCACCAGAAGGTCATCGAGATCGCCCCGGCCCCGAACCTGGACCCTGAGCTGCGGGATCGGATGTGTGCCGACGCCGTGCGCTTCGCGGAGCGGATCGGCTACGTCAACGCGGGCACGGTCGAGTTCCTGCTCGACGAGCGCGGCAAGCACGTGTTCATCGAGATGAACCCGCGCATCCAGGTAGAACACACGGTCACCGAAGAGGTCACCGACCGTGACCTGGTGATCGCGCAGCTGCGCATCGCGGCGGGCGAGTCACTGCCCGACCTCGGCCTGCAGCAGGAGAACATCTACCTGCACGGCGCCGCGCTGCAGTGCCGGATCACCACCGAGGACCCGTCCAACGGGTTCCGGCCCGACACCGGCGTGATCGGCAACTACCGCTCCCCCGGTGGGCCGGGTGTACGCCTCGACGGCGGCACGACGCACACCGGCGCCGAGGTCAGCGCCCACTTCGACTCGATGCTGGTGAAGCTGACGTGCCGCGGTCGGACGTTCCGTACCGCGGTGCGCCGCGCGCAGCGGGCGCTGGGGGAGTTCCGCATCCGCGGGGTGGCGACGAACATCCCGTTCTTGTCCGCGGTGCTCGCCGATCTCGACTTCCAGGAAGGTCGGGTGACCACCAGCTTCATCGAGGAGCGCCCGCACCTGCAGACCGCGCGTCAGCCCGCCGACCGCGGCACGAAGCTGCTCACCTTCCTCGCCGAGACCACGGTGAACAAGCCCAACGGTCGACGGCCGGTGGTCGTCGAACCGGTTGACAAGCTGCCCGCCTGCGACCTGGCCCGCCCCGCCCCGAAGGGCTCCCGCCAGCTGCTGGCGGAGCTCGGGCCCGAGGGGTTCGCGTCCCGGCTGCGCGCGCAGGACGCCGTGGCCGTCACCGACACGACGTTCCGCGACGCCCACCAGTCGCTGCTGGCCACCCGGGTGCGCAGCCGCGACCTGCTGGCCGTCGCCCCGTACGTCGCACGGGCCACCCCGCAACTGCTGTCGCTGGAGTGTTGGGGCGGGGCGACCTTCGACGTGGCGCTGCGGTTCCTCGCCGAGGACCCGTGGGACCGGCTCGCGGCCATTCGCGAGGCCGCGCCCAACATCTGCACCCAGATGCTGCTGCGTGGGCGCAACACGGTCGGCTACACGCCGTACCCGACGGCGGTGACCGACGCCTTCGTCGACGAGGCGGCGAAGACCGGAATGGACATCTTCCGGATCTTCGACGCACTCAACGACGTGGAACAGATGCGCCCTGCGATCGACGCCGTGCGCGCGACCGGAACCGCCGTCGCGGAGGTGGCACTCTGCTACACCGGTGACCTGTCGGACCCGCGCGAGAATCTGTACACGCTCGACTACTACCTGCGCCTCGCCGAGCAGATCGTCGACGCAGGGGCGCACGTTCTGGCGATCAAGGACATGGCCGGGCTGCTGCGCCCACCGGCCGCGCGCACGCTGGTGAGCGCGCTGCGGGCGCGGTTCGACCTGCCCGTCCACCTGCACACCCACGACACACCCGGCGGCCAGCTCGCCACGCTCGTCGCCGCGATCGAGGCCGGGGTGGACGCCGTCGACGCCGCGGTGGCGTCCATGGCCGGCACGACCAGCCAGCCCGCTCTCTCCTCCCTCGTCGCGGCCACCGACCACACCCCGCGCGCCACCGGGCTCGACCTGCAGGCGTGCTGCGACCTGGAGCCGTACTGGGAGGCCGTGCGCAAGGTCTATGCGCCATTCGAGTCCGGGCTCGCATCGCCGACCGGGCGCGTCTACCACCACGAGATCCCCGGCGGGCAGCTGTCCAACCTCCGGCAGCAGGCGATCGCGCTGGGCCTGGGCGAGCGCTTCGAGCTGATCGAGGACTGCTAC
>JBKJPD010000298.1:0-3189 GCA_046595345.1 Pseudonocardia sp. | reverse complement strand
GGTCGCCGTACCTCGCAGGTGGCGATCCCGCGGAACAGGAGGGTCATGACGATGTCCGCCAGATCACTAGAACCGCGCAGCGTTCGCGGGCGCGAACAACGCCCAGACGTTGCGCAGGACGAGGGCGGCGAAGATAGGGATTCCGACGCCCCCCCAGACACCGACGTTCGTGGTCGCTGTCACCGACACGTCGAGGGCCAGAAGGGCTCCCCAGACGACCACGTAGCCCAAGTCGATAACCTTGTTCACCATGTCTCTTCCTTTTTGCCTCTGATGGGCCAGAAGGCCCCTCAACGGTCCCGACCCGCGCCCGGCGCCGCGTGCAGCTACCGCCGCCGGTGGTGGTGGCGTGGCCGCCGTGCCCGCCGCGGCGCATCGGGTGGCTTCGGCTGGTGGTGTGCTGGGGCAGGAGCACGGGAAGGACCCCGAGGCCGTAGACGGGGAGCACGAGGATGTTGATGCCGGGGATGGCCAGCATGACGACCCAGGCCCATTTCTCGCGGTCGGTGGCGATCCAGGCGGAGGCGGGGACCCAGATCGCGTGGGCTGCGGCGGCGTAGGCGATGACCATCAGGACGTTCATGAACGCGTTCATCTGATGCTCCCGGTGGCCTGATCGGTCATGGCGCCGACAGGGCCGGGACCTGCCATTGGTGGCGTCGGTGACGGGGTGGGGGTGTCGCGGGGGCGGATCTGGGTGATCGTGAACCCGGTCGAGTTGGGTGGGCCGATGAGGGTGTTGGCCAGCGCGGTGTGATGGGCCCGGTGCTCCGGTGACAGGTTGCGGTCGGTGGCGAGGCGGTGCCGGGCGGCGCGGCGGATGATCTCGAGCGCGACGAGTGCGGGGTCGAGATCGGTCGGGATCCGGATGTCGACCACGAAGGTCACGGCCGGTTCGTCCGGGGGGTGGTAGCCGATGCGGATCTCGTCGTTGTTGCCGCCGGCGGTCTTGGACTTCCAGCCGACGAAGGAGATCGCTTCGTAGCGGATGTGCCCGACGGCGGCCTTACCGGCGCCGCGGGCGGCGGCGCGGGCTTTGCTGATCGTGTTGGCGATGACGGCGAACAGGGCTCCCAAGCCGAAGCCGATCCAGCCCCCACCTTTGCTCTCGAAGCGTCGGCAGATCACCGCTACCCGGCTGTCGGTGATCAGGATGCGGGCGGAGACGTCTTCGAGGGTCAGCTCGGGGGTGATCGTGGCTCCGAGCCGGCCGATCATGACCCGGCGGACGGGGAGCTCGTCGGTCGGTCCGTCGTCGGGTTCGCCGGCGATGGTGTTGGCGCCGGTCCAGCGGGGGCACCAGTGCCCGTCACCGGGGCTGGTGTGGGTGACGATCGACAGCAGCGGCAGGGTGGTCATCGCTGGGCCCGCAGGTGTCGGATCCGGTCGATCCCGGCCAGCGGGGAGTCGTTGAGACCGCCGCCGAGGTAGACGTTGGCGATGTGGATGGCCGTCAGCGGGATCAGGATCAGCGAGAGCGGCCCGACACCGCGCACCGTCCACAGCAGCCCGACGAGCACAACACCGACCCCGGCGGCCAGCAGCGCCCGTCCTGGACTGCGCTGCGACACCCCCGTGGAGGCAGGGAGCGCGTTGACGCGGTCGCGGCCACCCACCCATGCGGCGTCGGCCGCGGCGGGGTCGGCGGGGTCGGGTGAACCGTTGTCGTGCATTGCTGCCTCCACGGCGGGTGATCGCGTGCGACTTGACTCGCTACGCCTGAGAACTGCGTTACAGACCGTTACCTCACGAAGGTCGTAATTACTCTGACAAGTCCGTTTCAGGCCCAGCCTGGATGGACATGCATCATCCGTTGTGCAACTTGCAGTATGCTGCCGGGAGCGGGTGCCGACAAGAGGCCCACGGTGTGCGCGCGTGATGAGTGGTGTCGACGGAGGTGGCCGGTGGCGGTTGTGAGTGGGCCGGTGGTGGGGCGCCGGTTGCTGGCGGCGGACCTGCGCCGGTATCGGTTGGCGGCGGGTCGCACGATCGAGGATGTGGCGCGGCATCTGGAGTGCTCGCCGGCGAAGGTGTCGCGGCTGGAGACCGGCGCGGTGAAGGTCGGCGTGCAGGACCTGCGGGCGCTGCTGGAGCTCTACGACGTCACCGGCCCCGAGCGTGACGAGCTGTTCGCGCTGGTGCGCCAGTCCCGCACGAGGGGGTGGTGGCAGGAGTTCACCGACGTCATCCCCCCCGGCTCGTCCCGTTTCTACGGGCTGGAGGACGGAGCGAGCCGGATCGCCCAGCACACAACCTCGCTGGTCCCGGGTCTGCTGCAGACCGAGGCCTACGCCCGGGCGTTGATCGGGTCGGTCCCCGACGTCCCGGCCGAGCTGGTGGCGCGGCGGGTGGCGTTGCGGATGCGCCGCCAGCAGCTGATCGGGCGTGACGAGCCCCCGCAGCTGCAGGTGGTGCTCGACGAGGCGGTGCTGTGGCGTGGCATCGGTGGCCGGGCGGTGATGGCCGAGCAGCTCCGCGCGCTGCTCGAGCTGTCCCGGCGCCCGCACGTCACGCTGCAGGTGCTCGAGTTCGACCGGGGGGCGCACCCGGCGGCGGGGGTGAGTTTCACCGTGTTCGGCTTCGGTGACCCACCCGGGGAGCCGGTCGTGTTCGGTGAGCAGCTCGACGCCAACAGCTTCCTCGACGAGCCTGACCAGGTCGCGATCTACACCGCCGCCATCGATGAGGCCGGCCGGGTCGCGGCGGATCCGGGGCGGTCTCACGAGCTGATCTCCGCCCGGCTCACGGTGCTGTGAGCGCCACCCCGCGACCCGCCGACCTGGTCGGGCACGGGGTGGGTGGGCAGTTCGAACTCCCCGCCGCGGACCCCGTGCAGGAACACCTGCCACTCGGCGAAGGTGAACCGCAGGACCGGCCCGGCCGGGTCCTTGGAGTCGCGCATCAGGACCTGCCGTTCGCGGACGGCGACATCGACGCAGGTCTGGTCGGAGCCCTGGCTGGTGCTGCCGTGGCGCCACCGCGGACCCAGTGGACCGCGGCGGCGGCCCCTACGCGCGATGTCCGGGTCGCCGGACTGCGCTGTGGCGGGGCTGGCGTGGGCGTTGAGGCAGGGCAGATCGGGCTGGCTGGACATGGGTCACTCCGGGAGCGGTCACGACTGGATGAGCAGCCGGTAATGGACGGGGGATCAGAGCTGGTCGGGGCGTCGGCAAAGGACGGGCAGCGACC
>JBKJPD010000232.1:0-3650 GCA_046595345.1 Pseudonocardia sp. | reverse complement strand
TACGTGCCGTGGCAGGCGGCACGCGCCCGCGCGCCCGAACTTCTGGTGCTCAACGAGGATCTGGCGGCCGAGCTCGGTGCGGACGCCGGCGCGCTCAGAGCGAGCCATGGCGTGCAGGTTCTCGCCGGCAACGAGGCTCCAGATGGATCGTCGCCCGTGGCACAGGCGTACGCCGGGCACCAGTTCGGGGGGTACTCCCCACGTCTCGGTGACGGACGTGCACTTCTCGTCGGCGAGGTGACCGACGTCGACGGGCGCCGCCGGGACCTGCACCTCAAGGGCTCGGGCCGCACGCCGTTCGCGCGGGGTGGGGATGGCAGGGCACCGGTCGGCGCGATGCTGCGCGAGTACGTGATCGGTGAGGCGATGCATGCCCTCGGCATCCCCACCACCCGGGCGCTCGCCGTGGTGGCCACCGGCGACGACGTCGCACGGGACACGATGCTGCCCGGCGCGGTGCTCGCCCGCGTCGCGGCGAGCCACATCCGGGTCGGCACGTTCGAGTACGCCGCGGCGAACGACGATCCGACGCTGCTGAAGCGCCTCGCCGACTACTCGATCGCCCGTCATCACCCCCACGCATTCGAGGCAGAGAACCCGTACCTGGCGTTCCTGGAGAGCGTCATCGACGCCCAGGCATCGCTGGTCGCCCGCTGGATGCTCGTCGGGTTCGTCCACGGCGTCATGAACACCGACAACATGACCATCTCCGGCGAGACCATCGACTACGGCCCCTGCGCGTTCATGGACGCCTTCGACCCCGCCACCGTCTTCAGTTCGATCGATCACCGCGGCCGCTACGCCTACGGCAACCAGCCGCGCATCGCACACTGGAATCTGGCGCGGCTGGCCGAGACAGTGCTGCCCCTGCTGCACTCCGACCCGGATCAGGCACTTGCGGCGGCCACCGGCGTCCTGGAGTCGTTCCCCGGCCGTTACGCCGCGTACTGGGGCCACGGGATGCGTGCCAAGTTGGGCCTGCCCGACGACCGGCGGTCTGACGACGAGCTGATCGACGACCTGCTGGCGCTGCTGCACGCACAGAAGGTCGACTTCACCTCGTGCTTCAGGGCGCTGTCCTCGGCAGTGCTCGGAGACGCGGAGCCTGCTCGATCCCTGTTCGCCGAACCCGCGGCCTTCGACGCCTGGTCGGACCGCTGGCGCGCACAGGTGTCGTCCCGAGCGACGAACCCGCGGGCGATCGCCGAAGCGATGGACGGGGTCAACCCGGTCTACATCCCGCGGAACCGCCAACTGGAGGAGGCACTTGCCGCGGGCAGCGCCGGGGACCTTCAACCGTTCCGACGGCTGCTCGACGTGCTCGCCGAGCCGTTCGTCGCGAGAACCGGGCTCGAGCCCTACGCAGAGCCGGCCCCACCGAGCTTCGCCGGATACCGCACGTTCTGTGGGACGTGACGGGCACCGGGGCGCACGGATCGATCCGATCGTGAGTCGGCCGGATCCGCACGTCCCGGGCGCGCCGTCGACGGCCGCGCGGACCGGGGAACGCATCCCGGGCCGGGGGCAGTCGCGCAGCAGGCCGGTCCATGACCCGCTCGACTCCCGGTAGCCGCCGCCAGGGCGACGAGCTCCCTACGGCCGTTGGCGCACACCCCGATGTGCCGACGGCAGCCAAGCCGGTCTCGTTGCGGGCGCTCCGGGCCGGACATGAAGTTTTTCTTGAATGATTCCAGAAAATGAGTCATACTTCGGGTGTGCCAACGACTTCGGACTTCGAGCGCATGTTGCGCGAGGTTGCCCTGCGCGTGACGCGTCCTCGGGTAGCGGTGTTGTCCGCGGTACAGAACCATCCGCACGCCGACACGGACTCAATCATCCGCGTCGTGCGTGAGGATCTCAGTGAGGTGTCCCACCAAGCCGTCTACGACGTGCTGCGCGCGCTGACCGCCGCGGGTCTGGTGCAGCGCATCCAGCCGACGGGTTCGCTGGCGCGCTACGAGTCTCGAGTCGCGGACAACCACCACCACATCGTGTGCCGGTCGTGCGGTGCCATCGCCGATGTCGACTGCGCCGTCGGCACCGCGCCCTGCTTGACCGCATCCGACGACCACGGCTACGCGATCGACGAGGCCGAGGTCATCTACTGGGGCCTGTGCCCCGACTGCTCCACCACACTCACTTCCTGAGCACACCCGCTGATCCCGGAAGGATTCCAGTGTCTGTTAGCCACGACGCCGTTGTTGGAGATATGAACGAGGAGCGCGGGGAGGGATGCCCGGTTTCGGCCGGGCGCATGACACACCCGACCGAGGGCGCGGGAAACCGCGACTGGTGGCCGAACCAGCTCAACCTGAAGATCCTTCGTAAGCATCCCGCCGTGGCCAACCCCATGGGCGAGGACTTCGACTACTCCGCCGCTTTCAAGACCGTCGACCTCGACGCGCTGGCCAGTGACGTGGACGCGATGCTGACGACCTCGCAGGACTGGTGGCCCGCCGACTTCGGCCACTACGGCGGATTCATGATCCGCATGGCGTGGCACAGCGCGGGTACGTACCGCATCAGCGACGGCCGCGGCGGCGCAGGCGCCGGCATGCAGCGCTTCGCGCCGCTCAACAGCTGGCCGGACAACGGCAACCTCGACAAGGCACGCCGGCTGCTCTGGCCGGTGAAGAAGAAGTACGGCAGCACGGTCTCGTGGGCCGACCTGATCATTTTCACGGGCAACCGCGCCCTGGAGACGATGGGCTTCACGACCTTCGGCTTCGCCGGCGGCCGCCCGGACGTCTGGGAGCCCGACGAGGACGTCTACTGGGGCCCCGAGTCCACCTGGCTCGGTGACGAGCGCTACACGGGCGACCGTGAGCTCGAGAACCCCCTCGCAGCCGTTCAGATGGGCCTCATCTACGTCAACCCGGAAGGCCCGAACGGCGTCCCCGACCCGCTCGGCTCGGCCCGCGACATCCGCGAGACGTTCGCCCGGATGGCGATGAACGACGAGGAGACCGTCGCGCTGATCGCCGGCGGTCACACGTTCGGCAAGACCCACGGTGCGGCCGACCCCGACCAGTACGTCGGCGCCGAGCCCGAGAGCGCTCCCCTCGAGGAGCAGGGCTTCGGCTGGAAGCAGAGCTTCGGCAGCGGGAAGGGCCGGGACACGATCACCAGCGGCCTTGAGGTCACCTGGACCTCCGAGCCGACGAAGTGGACCAACAAGTACTTCGAGAACCTGTTCGGCTACGAGTGGGAGCTGACCAAGAGCCCCGCCGGGGCACACCAGTGGCAGCCGAAGGACGGCGGCGGGGCCAACACCGTGCCCGACCCCGAGGACGGCTCGCTGGTGCGCCCGCCGACGATGCTGACGAGCGACCTCGCTCTCCGCGTGGACCCGATCTACGAGCCGATCTCGCGGCGTTTCTTCGAGAACCCGGACCAGTTCGCGGACGCGTTCGCGCGGGCCTGGTACAAGCTGACACACCGTGACATGGGCCCGATCCAGCGCTACCTCGGAGCGCAGGTCCCGCAGGAGACCCTGATCTGGCAGGACCCGGTGCCCGCGGTGGACCACGAGCTGATCGGCGCCGAGGACATCGCCGCCCTGAAGCAGACGGTTCTCGACTCGGGCCTGTCGGTCTCCCAGCTCGTCTCCACCGCGTGGGCGTCGGCCTCGACGTTCCGCGGCAGCGACA
>JBKJPD010000138.1:0-5539 GCA_046595345.1 Pseudonocardia sp. | reverse complement strand
AGCCGAAACTCCGACGACCGCGGCGGCGGGTCCGCCAAGAACTGATCGTCGGGTTCCTGGTAGCCGACCAGGTGGTCGGACCGTGCTGCGTGCCACGCGCGCTGGCAGTCGTCCCCGCAGAACAGTGTCGACGGGCTGTCGCCGAGCGGGCCGCCGCACTGCCGGCAACCGAGGGCCGCGTCGATGATGGCGAGGATGTCCACATCGCCGGTGTCCACAGTCTTGGACTGTACCGGCGGCACGAGCAGCCGGCAGTGCCCCGTGCAGATCCGGTGCGGCGGGATCATGTCCACACGGCCGGTAGCCGGGCCGAGGACCCGCCCACCCAGATCTGCCGGTTCGCCGAGGCCGCCGTCGTGTCGGCCACCACCTGCGGCACCCGGGCACGGTTTCATGGCCGGTTGCTCCGGCGTGGCGCTTCGACCGAACGGTGGAACCGGCGAGCCGTCCCGATCCGTGTCAGCCGGAGATCCGGCTCTCCCCGGGCGGCCGCCGCCACGGCACGACATAGCCGCCCCGGAGCACCCCGTCCCATCCGGTGAAGATGTCCGCCAGACCGTCCAGGACGGCGGGGTCCTGCTCGACGCGGGTGCCGAGGGCCATCCCGTAGAGGAGGTAGACGAACAGCCCGTGTGCCTGCTTCATGCGCTCGCCGGTGTTGTTCTGCAGTTCGGCCAGCACGGCCGGCATCAGCCTCGAGATCAGCAGGGACACGCCGTCCGGGCCGGTCTTGGCGAGCTCGTGGGCTCCGTCGATGACCCGGGTGCGGGCGTTCGTGATCTCGTCGGTCGCGGCGGGCTTCTGCGCAGGCTGGAATCCGCGCGCCGAGTCCACCGCGCTGAACAACGTGGAGACCAGGTGGCCGGCATGCTCCTCGCCGTATCCGTCGCCGGGGTTCTCGGCCGAGAACAGCCAGTCGGCGACGGCGTCGAGCAGCATGATCTCCATGCTGGCGACCTCGTCGGCGGTCAGGGACGTGAGGCTGTGGACGATGTCGTCCTCCCAGGCTCGAGCGGTATCGCCCTCGTCGGTCATGGGTTTCCCTCCAGTCGGGTGAGCCCGACGATAGTGGGCGGGAGGGCCGAGGCCCGACACTTGCCCCGTGAGTCCTGATCCTGCCCGCCTCGACCCTGCCCGCCTGGACAGGGCACTGCCCGATCTCGGCGGAACCGTCGCAGTCGTCACCGGTGCCGGGGGAGGGATCGGGTCCGGGATCGCGGCGCGGTTCGCGGCGGCCGGGGCGGCGGTGGTGGTCCACCATCGCACCAGCGCGGACCGGGCCGCCGCCGTGGTCGCGAAGATCGTGGGGGCAGGCGGCCGGGCGGTCACGGCGCAGGCCGACGTCACCGACCCCGCGGCCTGCACCCGGCTGATGGGAGTGGCCGTCGAACGGTTCGGGCGGCTCGACGCCGTGATCGCGTGCGCCGGGATTCAACCCGCCGCCGACCTCGCCGCGATGACCGTGGCGGACTGGCGTGAGGTGGTCGACACCAACCTCACGGCGGCGTTCGCGACGGTGCAGGCTGCGGCCGCGATCATGCGCGGAGGTTCGATCACGATCGTCGCGTCGATCGAGGGCACCCGGCCCGCGCGGGCGCACGCCCACTACGCCACAGCGAAGGCCGGAGTCATCATGTTCGCGCGGAGTTCGGCGCTGGAGTACGGCGGGCGGGGGATCCGGGTGAACACCGTGTCGCCGGGACTGGTCCGGCGCGACGGCATCGAGGAGGCGTGGCCCGACGGCGTGGCACGGTGGCAGCGCAACGCCCCGCTGGGACGGCTCGGGGAGAACAGCGACATCGGGGACGCCTGCGTGTTCCTCGCCTCGCCGATGGCGCGCTGGATCACCGGCCACGATCTGGTGGTCGATGGCGGGATGTCGGTGGCGCCGCCGTGGTGAGCCCTCAGCAGGGTCTCCACGTTCGGCCGCCGGGGGCGTAGCACCGCGGGCCCGTGTATCCGGGGTAGGGATTCGCGGCAGGAGCCGGAGCGGGCTCGGTCCGCGGAGCCGGGGCGGGTGCGCGCCGTGGTGCCGGGGTCGCAGGGCGGCTCGCCTCGACCCGACGCTGCTCGTCGGCCCGCGCCGCTTCCGCCTGGCGGGCGGCGTCGGCCTGGCGTGACGTGGCGGCATCCTGTGCCGCTTGATCCTCCCGCCTCTTCGACGACGTCGCCGCGCTGCGCAGGGTGCTGGCCGCGCGCCGCGTCGAGGTGATTGCGTCGGTGATCCGGTCGGCGAACCCGCGCTGCTCCACGGCACCGAACACAGCCCAGATCAGGCGGCTGCGGTCATTGACGATGGCGGCGTTCATCGCGTCCACGGAGGTGGCGACCGCCTCGGCGCCGGTGGCTGCGACGTCGAGTTGGGTGGCCGTGCCCGCGACGGGGTGGGCCGCGGCCGCCGAAACCTGTGCCGCCGCCGCCGCGGTGATCGCATTGACCTGGGCGGGCAGGGTGCAGTCCACGTCGGGCGAATAGAGGCCGAGGCTGAGGCTGGCTGCCTGCCGCTGGGCCTCGGCGACGGGCGGGTGGAAGCGGTCGTTCGCACCGAAGATCACAGCCGTGCCGAGCCCGGCCCGCGCGACCTCGGCATTGACCAGCGTGCCGTCCGCTGAAGACGCCGGCCAGGGTGCGGCCGTAGCGGTCGGTGCGCTCGATGTCGTAGTCCAGGGTGACGGACGAGCCGACCGGAATGAGCGAGGCGAGCAACGCCGCGGCCTCCTGCCCGAGGCCCTGGACGGGCTGATCGGGGTCCTTGGTCTCGGGCGTGTCGATGTTGAGCATGCGGATCCGCTCGCTGCGGCCGCCGATGCTGACGTCGAAGGTGTCGCCGTCCACCAGGTGGGTCACGATGGCCTGGTCGACATCCGCCCCGGACCTCATCGCGACGGCGACAGCAGTGTCGGTACCGCCGACGGCGAGCAGCGCCACGACGGCTTTGACCCCGAACCCGAACACGTGTTCTCCTCGGCGGCGAGAGCGAATGGGCCAAACTGCCCGAACAGTGACGAACTGCCCTTCGCAGCTCGGACCAGAGGTGTTAGCCGCGGACACGAACGGGTGGGCGCCATGACCGACGACCGGGCCGAGGGGGAACGGGTGGCGGCGCTGCTCGGGCTCGCACCGCTCCCCGACGAGGGTGGCCGGTTCCGCCGCACTCACATCGACGCGCACTCCTCGGCGATCTACTACCTCCTGCTCGCTCCGGAGTTCTCCGCGCTGCATGTGCTGACCGCCACCGAGACCTACCATTTCTACGCCGGCTCGCCGCTGCTGCTGCTCTTGCTGCACCCGGACGGCCGCGCCGAGGAGTCGGTGCTCGGGCCCGCACTCGAGGCCGGGCAGCGACCGCAGCTGGTGGTGCCGGCTGGAACGTGGCAGGGATCGAGCCCGGTAGGGCCGTGGACGCTGGTGGGCACGACGACGGCGCCACCGTTCGACTGGACGGGCTTTCGGCTCGGCCACCGCGCTGACCTGGTGGCCCGTTACCCCGGGGTACGCGGCCGGATCGGGGAGCTCACAGCGTCCGGTTGAACATCCAGATCGGAGTGCAGAGCATGATCGGTGACTGCGGGACATCAGCTGCACCGGTGCAGCTCATGTCCCGCAAACAGTGATCATGGTGCCTGCATCACCGGCGGGCCGGGGTTCGGTTCGGATGCTCATGGTGGCGTTCCTCCTGTAGACGGAGGTCCGGACCTCCGTCCTGAACCACCGCCCACCGACGGTCTGCGTCCGCCGCTCGGGCTGTCGGGCCGGGCGGCTATCGTCGCGGCGTGGCCGACCAACCTCCCGTCGGGCTTGTCGTCGGCACCGTGGACTCCACCCCGCTGCTGTTCAGCGTGGCGCTGGCGCCGGACGCATACCTGCAGCTCGACGACGTCGTCGTCACCGTCCGCGCCGTGCCCGGCCGGGGCCCGGTGGCGATCTCCGGGGTCGTCACGCAGGTGACGGCCCGGCACGAAGGCGCCACGTTCGGCTCTGACGTTTTCCTCATCGCCGAGGGCGTGCTGCCCGCGCAGGTACAGGAGATCGCCGAGGTCAGCACGACGCGCGTCGAGCCGGAGGTCTACGTCCCGCCGACGCCCGGTACGCCGGTGCGCCGCGCCACCGGCGAGGAGCGCGCGCATGCGCTCTACTTCGACCAGATGGACCTCAAGGTCCCGGTCGGGCTGGGGCGTGACGGCGAGCCGATCTACGTCAACCTGGAGTTCCTCGACGGCACCCGCGGCGGGCACGTGTCGATCAGCGGCATCTCGGGGGTCGCCACGAAGACCAGCTTCGCGCTGTTCCTGCTCTACTCGATCTTCCGCAGCGGGGTGCTCGGCAAGAAGTCGGTGAACGCGAAGGCGCTGGTGTTCAGCGTCAAGGGCGAGGACCTGTTGTTCCTCGACCACGCCAACATCAAGCTCGACGAGGACCGCCGGGCGGCCTACGCGAAGCTCGGGTTGCCCGCTGCCCCGTTCACATCGGCCGGGTTCTTCGCGCCGCCGACACCGGATGACCCGTCGGGACGCCCGCACGTCACCGGGCGCACGAGCGGCGTCACGGCGTTCTGGTGGACGCTCGCCGAGTTCTGTGCTCAGGAGTTGCTGGCTTTCGTCTTCGCCGACGCCGAGGACGAGCGCAACCAGTACACGATGGTCATCCATCAGGTCGCCGCCCGGCTGCGCCGCGACGCCACCCCCGTCGGCGACGGCGCCGTCGCCATCGAGGGGCAGGTGCTGCGCAGCTACGACGCGCTGGTCGAGTTCGTGTCGGACCGCCTCGGTGATGAGGACGCCCGCCGCGACTGGGCAGGCCCGGTCACCGGCATGGGCACCATCAACGCGTTCCTGCGGCGGTTGCGCTCGAGCCTCAAGCCGCTGCGGACGATCGTGCGCGGCGACCTCGTCGACGCGCCGGGCCGGCGGGTGTCCACCGAGAACCACCAGGTCACCGTCGTCGACCTGCACAACCTGCCCGAGCGGGCGCAGCGGTTCGTCGTGGGTGTGGTGCTGGCCGCCGAGACCGCCCGCAAGGAGGCCGCCGGGGCAGGTGGGCTGCTGTTCACGATGATCGACGAGTTGAACAAGTACGCGCCGCGGGAGGGATCGTCCCCGATCAAGGAGGTGCTGCTCGACATCGCCGAGCGCGGCCGCTCCCTGGGCATCATCCTGATCGGCGCGCAGCAGACGGCCAGCGAGGTGGAGCGGCGGATCGTGTCCAACTCCTCGATCAAGGTGGTCGGGCGGTTGGACCCCGCCGAGGCCGGGCGCCCCGAGTACGGCTTCCTGCCGCCCTCGCAGCGGGCCCGCGCGGTGCTGGCCAAGCCGGGCACGATGTTCGTCTCGCAACCAGAGATCCCGGTGCCGCTCGCCGTCGAGTTCCCGTTCCCGGCGTGGGCGACGCGGCTCGCGGAGTCGGCCGGCGACGCGCCGGCGCGTAACGGCGCAGGCCCGGCCGGCCCCGGGCCCCGTGACCCCTTCGCCCGTCCCCCGGCGATCGCCGAGGACGACGACGCCCCGGTCTGAGACACCGTTGCGCCGGCACAGGCAGACCG
>JBKJPD010000074.1:0-3240 GCA_046595345.1 Pseudonocardia sp. | reverse complement strand
GCGGGAGCCTCGGGTGTGCGCGCCGGCCCTGTGGGGAGCGGTGCCGTGTCACAACCTTTTCCTTCCGGATCCACGGCCCGTGGACATCCCGTCGGGGAGTTCGGGTGGACCGCGGGGGCGGTCCGTGTCCGGTTTGTTACCGGGCCGTTATCGATCCGAAGGCAACGCTAACCGCTCCCCCGCCGGGGGAACCCTCTCGCACAGGGTCACTGAGGCCGCCGGAACGGACGGCGCGGTCAATGGCCGGTCGGCGTGTCGGGGCCGGACACGCCTACACGGCACCCTGCCGCTCACCGCAGGGTCACCCCCACTCCACCACCCGACAGGCAAAATCGTTACTTTCCGTGTCTGAACCGATGAGCCGTTACGGCGAACAGAGCAACGTGCCCGGCCCGTCGACGCACAACCTGCGCCGGGCGGTGGTCCGGCACGAATCACCATCACGGAAGCGACGAGCAGTCAAGCCCGGACGGAGTGACGTCCTCGGCCGGAAGCGCCTGCCAGGCGTACCGACTCGGGGGGGTTACAGGTCGAGCGCGGCGAGGCGAGCCCGGTAGCGCTGCACATTTCCGAGCTTCACGTCCTCGTAACCGCGTACCAGGTCGGCGGCCTGTGCTGCGGCCACCGCCGTCTCATGGGACCCCACGGACAACTCCGCTGCCAGCCGCAGGACCATGCCTCGGTACTCGTCGCGCAGCGAGCGCTCCAGGCGCCGGATCCCGGAGCGGCCGAACGGGTCGAGCGGGGTGCCGCGCAGCGCCTTGCCGCGCGCGAGAGTCGCCAGCACCGGCCGCATCCACGGCCCGAAGGCGATCTTCTTCGTCCGGCCGAGGCTCTTGAGGACCGGCGGGTGCAAGCGGTAGCGCTGCTTCACCCCACCGGGAACCTCGGCGGCCAGCACCGCCTCGAAAGCCGGGTCGGTGAGCAACCGGGCCACCTCGTACTCGTCCTTGTAGGCCGTGAGCTTGTGCAGTCCGCGCGCGACGGCCTCGCTGAACCGGCCAGAATTCGACACAGACCCACCCAGGGCCTGCTCGGCGCGCCACACCACCAGCACGTCGGCGACGTACCGGCGGGCGGTCGCGACATTCTGGTAGCCGACGAGCTGCGCGGCCCGGACCTCGACCAGCCGTCGGGTCTCCCCCGCCAGCGCCCCGAGGTCGACCGACGCCGGCAGCGCCGGAGCCGCCGGGGGTGCGGTGGCCGTCGCGGTGGCCGCCGCGAACGCGTCCGGCTCGGCCACCGCCACCCGCCCCCAGCGGAACGCGGCGGTGTTGACGGCCACCGCGACGCCGTTGAGCTCGATGGCCCACTCGATCGCTCCGGCCGACATCGGCAGCGCCCCGGACTGGTATGCCGCGCCGACGAGCAACAGGTTGGCCGGCATCGCGTCGCCGAACAGGACGTTCGAGGCGGCCAGCGCGTCGATCGCGACGACGTCGCGGGTGGCGCTCCTGATGCGCTCGACGAGCGCGGGCCCGTCGGGAGTGGTCACGGACGGGTCGCGGACCATGGCCCCGGTCGGCACGCCACTGGTGGAGACCACGCCGAGCGTGCGCTCGGGCGAGGCGTAGCCCAGGTTCTTCGCGTCGGCGCCGACGAGGGCGTCGAAGGCGAGATAGCAGTCGGCTGCGGCGGCGCCGACCCGGTTGGCCGGGCCGAGCGCAGCGGCGTCGGCCGCCATCCGCAGGTGCGACGTCACAGGGCCCGCCTTCTGCGACAACCCGGTCTGGTCCACCCCGTGCACGGCCAGCCCGTCACGGACCGCGGCGGAGCCGGGCACCTGGTTGACCGTGGCGATCCCGGTGCCGCCGATCCCGGCGAGGAAGACGTCTCCCGCGGCCGGGCGCACCACGTCGGCCACCGCAGGGGGCTCGGGACGCTCCGACCGGGAGGCCGGAAGGCCGGGCGGCAGCTCCACCGTGACGAACGACGGGCAGTCGCCGTCGAGGCAGGAGTAGTCGGTGTTGCAGGAGGTCTGGTCGATTCGGGTCTTGCGCCCGAACTCGGTGTCGACGGGCTGCACGGACAGGCAGTTGCTCTTCACACCGCAGTCGCCGCAGCCCTCGCACACGGCCTGATTGATGATCACCCGGGTGGGCCGGACCGGGATCGCGCCGCGCTTGCGCAGCCGCCGCGACTCCGCCGCGCACCGCTGGTCGTAGACGAGCACGGAGACCCCCTCCACGGAGGCCAGCACCCGCTGGGCCTCGTCGAAGCGATCGCGGTGCCATAGGTCGACACCGACCGGGAGCGAGGGCAGCCTCCGGTAGCGCTCCGGCTCGTCGGCACACACGATGATCTTCGTTACGCCCTCGGCCAGCAGCTTCGTGGCCAGGGCCGGGACCTCGAGGCCCGCCTCGGCGTCCTGCCCACCCGTCATCGCGACGGCGCGGTTGTAGAGCAGCTTGTAGGTGATCGACACCCCGGCCGCGATGCACGCCTGCACCGCCAGCTGTCCGGAGTGCGCGAAAGTGCCGTCGCCGATGTTCTGGAACATGTGCCTCACCTCGACGAACGGCGCCTGCCCGATCCACTGGGCACCCTCGCCGCCCATCTGGGTGATCGAGGTGACCTCGCTCGCCGCGCGGTCGGTCAGGGTCACCATCGCGTGGCACCCGATGCCGCCACCGGCCACCGAACCTTCGAGCACCACCGTGGACCGGTTGTGCGGGCAGCCCGAGCAGAAGTACGGCGTCCGGTTGACCGGCAGCAACTCCAGCTCGGGGGGCTTGCGACGGGCCGGCTCGAGGTCCACCCGTCCGGCCAGCACACGGCGCAGCGGCCCGGCAAGCAGTCCCGCGGTGAGCTCCCCTGCCACGGGCACCAGCGGGGCCCCGTCACTATCGGTGGATCCGATCACGGCCGGCGCGGACGGGAGCCCGTAGAGCACGTCGCGCAGTGCGGACTCGACGAAGGCGCTCTTCTCCTCGACCACCAGCACCGTGTCCAGGCCGTCGCCGAACCGCCGCAACAGGTCCCGTTCCAGCGGGTGGATCATGCCGAGGCGCAGCAGCGAGATGCCCGCGCTGCGGCAGCCGTCGTCATCGAGACCCAGGTCTAGCAGGGCTTGGCGGACGTCGGTGAACGCCTTGCCCCCCGCGACGATCCCCAACCACGCCCGCGGCGCGTCGACCTCGACGGAGTTGATCGGGTTGGCGGCCAGGAACGCCCGCAGCATCGCCCAGCGCGGCCCGTACATCTGCGCCTCGGCCTCCAGCGATGCCGGCGGGGTGAGCA
>JBKJPD010000559.1:0-12672 GCA_046595345.1 Pseudonocardia sp. | reverse complement strand
GATCGGCCTGCGCGGCCCAGAACGCGTCCCGGTCGTCGTCGGCCCGCGTGTGCCACTCCTCGGTCGCGTTGGCCTGGGCCGCGAACTCCGCGCTCGGCGGGAAGCTGCGGCTCTCCGTGGAAAGGTTGCTCAGCGTTGGTCCAGAGTCGGCCATCCGATGCCCTCCTGATTCTGGGGTGTGCCGGGTAACCTGGAAAATTCCGCCCGGCAGTCGCAGTCGTCGGGGGACGACGCTAGTGCCCGCGGGACCGCCACGCACCGTCCGGACAGGTGCGACGATATCGTCTGTCGGATGACAGCATCGACGGGTGACCCGCTCTCGCCCGTCGGACCCACTTGCGCCGCTGCTCGACCTGCCCGGCGTTGCCGACGCCGTGGCCCGGGCCCGCGACGCACTCGTCACCGTCCATAACCATCCGGTCAACCAGCGCGGCTGGCCTGCGACCGCTGCCGAGGCGAGCCTGCGGGCGGCGCGCGCGTCGGCGGCGCTGGACGGGGCACCACTCGAACCCGCTGCCGAGGACGCCGTGACCGACCCGATTCTCGCGGGCGCGGTGCGGGTGGCAGAGCAGACGGGCAGGCTGCTCGCCGTCTGGCGCACCTCGCCGCTGCAGGCACTGGCCCGCCTGCACCTCGTCGCCGCAGCCGACCTGGTGCCCACGGAACGTCACGACTCGGAGCTCGGACGGCCGCAGTCGTCGGCCGGGGTGGCCGCACGGCTCTCGCTGCTGGGCGACCTCGTCACCGGCGGGACGTCGGTTCCCGCTCCCGTTCTGGTGGCGGTGGTGCACGGAGAGCTGCTCGCGCTGGAGCCGTTCCCGTCGGCGAACGGGGTGGTGGCCCGGGCCGCGGCACGGCTGACCGCGGTGGCCGCCGGGCTGGACCCGAAGGGCCTCGCGGTACCGGAGGTCGGGCACCTTCGTACGGCGGCGGAGTATCGCGTCGCCGCGGCCGGGTTCGCCGCCGGCACAACGGACGGCCTCGCCGCATGGCTGTTGCACTGCTGCGCGCAGTGGGAGACGGGTGCGCGCGAGGCACTGTCGATCGCGGACGCGCGAGCCTGATATGAAGCGGGCGACGCCCCCTCTCGGGGACGCCGCCCGCCTGCGCTCGACAATCAGGATCCAAGCTGCACTACGTGTCATGGAATGGCCTCGGCGTCCGGCGTCCCGAAACGCAGGCCCACGACGACATGCCTCCCGCGGCGTGCTGTGAATGGAGTGCCCTGACCTTCGCGCACGGAGCCATGGCCGGGGTGGACGGGTGCTTCTCTGCCGCACCGCCCCTGGCCGACCAGGAGTCCGTAACACCTTTGTAGTCGGTGACGGGAGACACATCAAGGGTTGTGGCTTATGCACCGGTTCAGGCACGGAGGGTGGCGGTCATCGCGCCGAGCGTTACCCGATCGGGGCTCGCCGGACGCTCAGGAGCGGGAGCGACGTCGATAATCCCACCAGCCTGCGCCGAGGACCGCGACGGCCCCGAAGCCCGCGGCCGCGGCGACCGCGGTGGTGCCCGACGGCCGAAACCGCAGCGCGACCGGATCGGCGAACGTCAGGATCGGCCAGCCCCGCTCCAGCGCCTCGCGGCGCAGGGCCCGGTCCGGATTGACGACCGTCGGATGCCCGACGACCTCGAGCAGCGGCAGATCGGTGATCGAGTCGGAGTAGGCGCGGCAGTCCTCGAGCCGGTATCCGCGTTCGAGGGCGATGTCACGAGCGGCCTGCGCCTTGGCCTCGCCATAGAGGTAGTGCTCGATCACACCGGTATAGCGGCCGTCGGTGATACCCATCCGCGTGGCCAGGCAACGATCCGCACCGACGAGCGCGGCGATCGGCTCGACGACCTCCAGCCCCGACGCGGACAGGACCACGATCTCATCGCCGTCGGCGCGATGTTCCGCGATCAGTTCGGCGGCCTCGGAGTACACCATCGGCGCGACGATCTCGTGCAGGGTCTCCGCGACGATCGCGCGGACCTGCGCCACCTCCCAGCCGGTACACAGCGCGGTGATCCGGCGGCGCAGCAGGTCCATCGTGTCGGCGTCTGCACCGGAGAGCACCAGCAGGAGCTGGGCATATCCGCTTCGCAGGACAGCCCGGCGGCTGATCAACCCCTGGCGGCGGAACGGGCGGCTGAACGCCAGCGCACTGGACCCGGCGATGATCGTCTTGTCCAGGTCGAAGAACGCCGCGGCACGGCGCCCGGTCGGCGCGGGGGGGGCGGAGGAGTGCGGACCGGACACGTGGAGCGAGCTTGCCAGAGGCACCGGCCGAGGGTGTGACGGGCCGGTCCACGGACGCGGTGGCGAGCCTCCGCCCGTGAAAAAGCGGTTCCGACGCGTACAGTGGTTCATTCAGGGGCGGGCGTTACAGCCCGGTAACAGCTACAGTGAGCAATGTCCGGACTCGTCCGGGCACGGTTCAGCTCGACCCCCCGGAGCTGAACCACCGACGAGCCTCGCCAATCCCCCCTGGCGAGGGTCGTCCCTTTTCCCGTCACTGCCGCGGGGTCCCGGGCCCGCAGCCCCCCGTCCAGCATGCCGGTCTGCACCGACAGAACCGCCCGACGGCGACCCCCTCCGGCGCGCTTGTCCACATCACGCCTGCACTGTCCACAGTTTCGCGATCGGCCCGCCACGATGCCTGCCGCCGGCGCACGCTCGTCCTCACCGCTCCACAGGAGCGGCACGGACGAGGAGGCGGCGTGCAACAGATCGGCCGACAGATCGACGGTCAGCCACGTGGGCTGGTGATGGTGTCCGACCCCGAACTGCTCGACGGCGTGCTGCGGCTCGCCGCAGCCGCGGGCTGCGAGCTCCACCGCGTGATCGATGCCGCACAGGCGCGCCGGCACTGGCCGGAGGCCCCGCTCGTGCTGCTCGACGCGCCCGCCGCTCAGCGCTGTGCGCACGCCGCACTCCCCCGTCGCGGCAACGTGGTCGTCGCCGTCCGGGGCGAGCCGCCGCCCGACGTGTGGCGCCATGCCGTCGCGGTCGGGGCCGAGCACGTCGTCTCGTTGCCGGAGGCCGAACCGTGGCTGATCGCCGCGCTCACCGAGGCAGCAGAAGGTCGGCACCGGGGCGGGGCGGTGCTCGCCGTCGTCGGCGGCCGGGGCGGGGCCGGTGCGTCGGTGCTGGCAGCGGCGGTGGCCGTCACCGCCGTGCGCGACGGCGAGCGCGTGCTGCTCGTCGACTGCGACCCGCTCGGCGGCGGGCTCGACCTGGTCCTGGGCGCCGAGGATCTCGGCGGGCTGCGCTGGCCCGACATCGAGGTGGGCGGCGGACGCGTGCCCGCCACGGCCCTGCACGCGGCACTGCCCGCACCGCAGGTCGGGCGGCACGGCGCGGGTGAGCTCGGCGTGCTCTCCTGCGGCCGGTCCGCGCACGGGCCCTCCCCCGCGTCGGTCGCCGCTGTTCTCGAAGCGGGCAGGCGCAGCGGGGAGACCGTCGTGTGCGACCTGCCCCGCTACCCCACCGAGGCCGCCGTCGCGGCGTTGGGCGCGGCCGATCTGACCCTGCTCGTGGTGCCGGCCGACGTGCGCTCCTGTGCGGCGGCGGCGCGCGTCGCCGCGGTCCTCGCCGAACACGGCGGCCCTGTCCGGGCGGTCGTGCGGGGTCCCTCGCCAGGCGGGATCGCGGCGGCAGAGGTCGCCCGCGCGCTCGGTGTGCCGTTGCTCGTCGCGATGCGACCCGAACCCGGACTGGCCCGGGCGCTGGAGCGCGGCGCAGCACCCGGTCGACCCCGCGGGCCGCTCGCCTGCGCAGCCCGGGTGGTGCTCGCCGAGCTCCACGCGCTCGCGGGCTCGACGGCCGGGAGCCACTCGTGAACGGCGCGCTCACCAGGGGACCGGGTCAGCCTCCTGTCCTGGCGCTCGTCGACCGGGTGCGGGCGCGGCTGGCCACCTCCGGGTGCGGCACCGGTCCGGCCGCGGTGGCCGCCGCCGTGCGGGCGGAATCCGGTGGCGTCGCATCCGACCTCGATGTGCTCGCCGCGCTCCGGATGCTGCGTCAAGAGTTCGTCGGGGCCGGCCCGCTCGACGAGCTGCTGCGCGACCCACGCACCACCGACGTGCTCGTGTGCGGGCCGGGCACCGTCTGGGTGGATCGTGGCGGCGGGCTCGAGCAGGCGAATGTGCGGTTCCCCGACGAGGCGGCCGTCCGCAGGCTGGCCCAGCGACTGGCGCTGGCCGCGGGCAGGCGGCTGGACGACGCGAGCCCGTTCGTCGACGGCTGGCTGGCCGACGCCGGGGTGCGGCTGCACGCGGTGCTCGCACCGGTCTCGGCCGACGGCACCTGCCTCTCGCTGCGGGTGCTGCGCCCGTCCACACACGACCTGTCGACGCTGCGCGAGCTCGGCACCTTCGACGCCACCGGTGAGGCGCTGCTGCGCGCTGTGCTCGCCGCGCGGCTCGCATTCCTCGTCTCCGGAGGAACGGGCACGGGAAAGACGACCATCCTCGGGGCGCTGCTCAGCGCCGTGGATCCCCGTGAACGCCTGGTGATCGTCGAGGATGCCGAGGAGCTCAAGCCTCGCCATCCACACGTCGTACGGCTCGTGGCCCGCCCGCCCAATATCGAGGGCGCCGGTGGGGTCACGCTGCGCGACCTGGTCCGCCAGGCGCTGCGGATGCGGCCCGACCGGCTGGTCGTGGGAGAGGTCCGGGGCGGAGAGGTCTGTGACCTGCTGGCCGCGTTGAACACCGGTCATGACGGCGGCGCGGGCACCGTCCACGCCAACTCGGCGCGTGAGATCCCGGCGCGGATGGAGGCGCTGGCCGCCACCGGTGGGTTGTCCGGAGCGGCGCTGCACAGCCAGCTCGCCGCCGCGGTCCAGGTCGTGCTGCACATGCGACGGCTGCGCTCGGGGGCCCGCGTGCTCGACGTGGTCGGTGTGTTGTCCCGCGACGCGACCGGCGCCGTGGTCCGGCCGGCCTGGACGCGCGGCATGGGCTGGTCCGAGGGCCGTGCGGCGCTCGGCGAGCTGCTCTCCGAACGAGGGGTCCAGGCACCGTGGTGATCCCGATCGCCTGCGTCGCGCTCGCTGCCGCGCTGCTGTGCGCGCCCGGACCGGCGGCGGGCACCAGGCTCACCGGCCTGTGGCCCGCACCCCCGGCCGCTCGGACGTGGCGGCCGGGGTCGGCGTTGCCGGTGGCTCTCGGCGGGTTCGTGGGCCTGCTCCTCGCAGGTCCTGGCGGGGCGTTCGCCGGAGGGCTCGTCGCCGTCACGGCGCGGCAGCGCCAGGTTCGTGGGCGGGCGGCGAAAGCGGCCGCCGCCGTGGCCCAGCAGCTCGCGGACGCCGTGGGCCGGGTCAGCGAGGAGCTTCGGGCGGGGAGCCACCCCGCCGCGGCGCTGGGCGGCGTCACGGCCGACGGACCGCACGCCCGGGAGCTCCTGGCCCCGGCGGCCGTCGCCGCACGGTTCGGTGACGGAGTCCCGGCCGCGCTGCGCCGCGCGGCGGTCGGGCGGACCGATGTCGATGCTGACCTGCACCGGGTGGCCGCGGCGTGGGCGCTGGCCGAGCGGCACGGCATCCCTCTCGCCGACCTGCTGGCCGCGGTGCAGAGCGACATCCGCTGGCGGGTGCGGTTCGGCGACACCGTCCGCGCGCAGCTGGCCGGGCCGCGCGCCACCGCAGCGGTCCTCACGGCCCTTCCGGTGCTCGGCCTCGGGCTGGGCCAGCTGATGGGGGCCGACCCGCTCGCGGTTCTGCGGGCGGGGGTCCTCGGCCAGGTGCTGCTGGTACTCGGGGTGGCGCTGGTGACCGCCGGCATGGCGTGGACCGACCGCATCCTGCGCGCGGCGGTACCGCGATGACCCACCAGTCCGCGGTGCCGGTGCTCCTGGCTCTCGCCCTGCTCGTCGCTACCGGGCCGCGCGGCCGGGCCCGGTTGCGGGGGCTCACCACCATCCCCACCGGCGACGACACCGCACCGGCTCCGCCCCTGCGCGCCTGCTGGGTGCTCGTGGGCGCCGTCGCCGTCGGGTCGCTCACCTGCGCCGTCGGCGGGGTCGTCGCCGGAGTGATCGTGGGCGTCGGGACCGGAGTCGCCGCCATCATCGCGGCCCACCGGGCCGGCAGGCTCGGTTCGGCCGAGGACGACGCCGGCGAGCTCGCCGGTCGCTGGGAACTGCTCGCGGTCTGCATGGCGGCCGGGATGCCGGTCGCGCCCGCAGTCACCGCGGCCGCCGAGCCGCTCACCGGAGTTACCGGCACACAGCTGCGGCGGGTCGCCGGGCTGCTCGAACTGGGCGCCGATCCCATCGACGCCTGGCGAGCGGCCGAGGACGTGCCCGCGCTGGCCGCATTCGCCCGGGCCGCCGGGCGCTCCGCCGGCACCGGCTCCGCACTCGCCCAGGTGGCCAGGGCGGAGGGCACCCGGATCCGCGCCGAACTGATCGACACCGCTCAGGCCCGGGCACAACGGGCCGCGGTCGTCATCACCGGCCCGCTCGGTCTCTGCTTCCTGCCCGCGTTCCTCGTCCTCGGTATCGCCCCGGTCCTGGTCGGCCTTGCGGGCGAGGCACTCGCGCAGTGGTGACCACCGCGCACTTCCGTAGGTCCACACCAGAAGGAGCCACCATGTCCATCCCCTCCCTTCCCGCCGCCGACCGCGTACGCCGCCTCCGCTCGGACGACTCGGGCATGTCCACGGTCGAGTACGCGATCGGGACAATGGCCGCGGCCGCATTCGCGGCCGTCCTCTACACCGTCGTGAGCGGCGACTCGATCATGACCGCGCTCACCGCTCTCGTCCAACGCGCGCTGACGGCGACGTTCTGATGACCGGGATGGCACCGGCCGGGTCCCCCCGGTGCCGGGTGGACCCGGTTCGGTGCCCTCCCGAGCCGTCCGACCGCGGCGCCGTCACCGTCGAGGCCGCACTCGCGCTGTGCACGCTCGCCGTGTTCCTCGCCTTCGCGGTCGGCGCGATCGCCGCCATGGGGGCATCGATCCGGTGCATCGACGCCGCACGGGAGCTGGCCCGGCTGGCGGCCCGCGGGGAACCCGATCGCGGGCGCGCGGTGGCCGGAGAGCTCGCGCCGGGCGGTGCGCGCATCGAACTGAGCAACGACGGCGACACGGTCGTCGCGGTGGTGTCGGCCGAGCTGGTGCATCCGCTCCCACTGCGGGTCGGCGGCCGTGCCGTAGCAGCTCTCGAACCCGGTGTGTCGCCATGACCGATCGGGATCGGGGTATCGCCACGGTGTGGGCAGCCGCGGGGGTGGCGCTCCTGATGGGCGCGCTGGTGCTGGGTCTGCACGTCGGCGCGGCGATCACTGCACGTCACCGCGCGGAGGCCGCGGCGGACCTGGCAGCACTCGCCGCTGCCGGAGTTGCCGCACTCGGCACCCCGACGGCCTGCGCGCGGGCCGCTGACATCGCCGGCGCGATGGGCGGCCGCCTCGCACACTGCGGGCTGTCCGGATGGGATGCGGTGGTCGAGGTGGAGATGCCCGTGACCACTGCGCTACCGGGCCATGACACCGCCACCGGCCGGGCCCGGGCAGGGCCGGTGGCGGTGGCGGTCTACGTCGCAGCCGGCGGTTCCCCGTCCTCACCCAGCGCCCTGAGCACCACGTCGAGCACGACCACTGCGCCCGCCTTGTCCAGCGGTGCATTGCCGTTGCCACACTTAGGCGACTGCACGCAGGACGGGCAACCGGCGGGGCATTCGCAGTCGGCGATGGCGGCCCGGGTCGCCGCGAGCCACGGCGCCAGCACCATATGGCCACGCTCGGCGAAGCCCGCCCCACCGGGGTGCCCGTCGTGAACGAATACGGTCGGGCGCCCGGTGTGCGGGTGCAGCGCCGTCGACATCCCGCCGATGTCCCACCGGTCGCAGAGAGCGAACAGCGGCAACAGCCCGATGGCCGCGTGCTCGGCCGCGTGCAGTGCGCCGGGAATCCGCGCGGGCCCCACGCCGGCGATCACGAGCGCCGCGGCCGCCATGTCGTACCAGACGCCCCGGGTGTGCAACGTCTGCTCGGGCAGGTCCAACGGCACCGTCTCCAGCACGGTGCCGTCCGGAGCGCGACGCTGGTAGGCCACCACCTGCGAGGTCACCGTGACCTCGCCGAAGGACACCCGGACGTCGCCGTGATCGCGACGGGACAGCACCCGACCCACCTCGACGTCGGCGGTGGAGCGGGCGTCGGTGCGCCAGTCCGGATCGGCGGCGCTCACCAGCGCCACGCCCGCCTCCAGGTCCAGCGCCTCCACGAGGTAGCTCTCACCGCGGTGCAGGTACACCGCACCCGGATGCGCGGTGGCGGGGGCCGATGTCGCGTCGACCGTCCCGAGCATCCGGCCGGTCCCGGCCTCCACGAGCGCCACCTCGCCCAGCCCCGACCCCCGAATGTCCACCGACGGCCACTCCCGGGTCGACGGCCAGAACCAACCGGTGGGTCGCCGACGCAGCACGCCGTCGTCCACCAGCTCGTCGAGCACGGCCTGGGCCTGCGCACCGCCGAACACCTCGGCGACATCCACCTCGGTCAGCGGCAGCTCCGCGGCCGCACACACCAGCTGCGGAGCCAGCACGTAGGGGTTACCGGGATCGAGCACACACCCCTCCAACGGCGCGCCCAGGAATGCGTCGGGGTGGTGCACGAGGTAGGTGTCCATCGGGTCGTCGCGCGCGACGAGCACCACCAGTGCCTCGTCCCGGCCCCGCCCCGCCCGCCCGGCCTGTTGCCAGAACGACGCCCGGGTCCCGGGGAACCCCGCCACCACCACGGCATCGAGCCCCGCGATGTCCATCCCCAGCTCGAGGGCGTTCGTGCTCGCCACCCCGAGCAGCGCCCCGTTCACCAGCGCAGACTCCAGCGCACGTCGCTCCTCCGGGAGGTAGCCGCCCCGGTAGGCGGCCACCCGCCCCACCAGCGCCGGATCGACGTCCGCGAGCAGCCGCTGGGCGGTCAGCGCGGTCACCTCCGCCCCGCGGCGCGAGCGCACGAACGCCAGGGTGCGCGCCCCCTCCAACACGAGGTCCGCGAGCATCCGGGCGGCCTCGGCTCCGGCGGACCTGCGCACCGGCGCCCCGTTCTCCCCCGTGAGCTCGGGCAGCAGGGGCGGCTCCCACAACGCCACGGTCCGCCCGGCTCCCGGCGAACCGTCATCGGTCACCGCCGCCACGTCACGGCCGGTGAGGCGCGACGCGAACTCCGCGGGCCCGGCGACGGTCGCCGACGCGAGAACCACGGTCGGCCGCGATCCGTATCTCGCGCACACCCGCAACAGGCGGCGCATCAGCAACGCCACGTGCGAGCCGAAGACACCGCGATAGGTGTGGCACTCGTCGACCACGACGAACTGCAACCTGCGCAGGAAACCGGCCCACCGCCCGTGCCGCGGCAGCACGGAGCGGTGCAGCATGTCCGGGTTGCTGAACACCCAGCGGCCGTGGCGCCGGGCCCAGTCGCGGGCGTCCATCGAGGTGTCGCCGTCCACGGCGGCGTAACGGACCTCGGGCAGGTCGAGCGCGGCGAGCGCCCGGAGCTGGTCGGCCGCGAGTGCCTTGGTCGGGGAGAGATACAGGGCGGTCGACCGCGGGTCCAGCGCGAACCGGGCGAGTACCGGCAGCTGGTAGGCCAGCGACTTGCCCGACGCCGTACCGGTGGCGATCACGACGTCGCGCCCGGCGTGCGCGAGTTCCGCCGCCTCCACCTGGTGGCTCCACGGCCTCTGCACCCCGTTCCGCACGAACGCCTCACGCACCGGCGGCGGCACCCACAACGGCCAGTCCACGGGCCGACCGTCCCGGGGCGGGAGCCGCACGGCGTGGCGCAGCGGCCCCGCCGAACCCGGCTCGACACCGGAACCCGCGAGCACCCTGCGCAGGAGGTGCCCGCCCCGGCCCTGCCCGGCGGTCGGGGACCGGTCGTCCGCCTGTCGCCCACCTTCGCCGTCCACGGTGTCCACGGTGTCCGAGATTGGCACACCGGGCGAGCGGCCGACCGGGCGCACGCACCCACCACCGACGAGGGCACTCCCGTCCTGCCGCAAAACCGTGCAGCACCCCAGCAGGTGACACGCGGGAACGCGTCACAGCAAAAGGTTCGCGGTGAGATTGTTATCGAAGTGTCGTGCGACACCTCCGCAGGAGAGCGACGCCCGTCACACTCCTACACTGCACGGGCCTGTCACCGCGTCTACCTGCGCGACGGGCGCAGTCGAGACGCCAGGGACACCGTCTGAGTTGCCCTGGCCCGAGAAACCCCCCCATGAACCAGGAGGACGGATGTCGCTGTCCACCACCCTCGCCCAGGGCGCAGCCAACAAGCTGCCACCGCTCGACGGGTCTGACTTCACCATCCTCGGTGTGGTCGCGGTGGTCGCCCTTGCTGCCTTGGCGATCGGCTTTGTTCTCCGCCGGGAGGTACTCGCCGCCGGCGAGGGCACCCCGAAGATGCAGGAGATCGGTCGAGCAGTCCAGGAAGGCGCCTCGGCGTACCTCAACCGCCAGTTCCGCACACTCAGCGTGTTTGTCGTCATCGTGTTCGTCCTGCTCTTCGCGCTCCCCGCGGACGACCTGCGCGAACGCATCGGCCGATCCGTGTTCTTCATCATCGGCGCGGTCTTCTCCGCAACGATCGGCTATCTGGGAATGCGGCTGGCGACCTTCGCCAACATCCGCGTAGCCGCGGCGGCGAACGAACCGGGCGGCCGCGAGAAGGCCACCCGAATCGCGTTCCGCACCGGCGGCGTGGTCGGCATGTTCACCGTCGGTCTGGGCCTGCTCGGCGCCACGGTGGTCGTGCTGATCTACGCGGGCCAGGCCCCGAAGGTGCTCGAGGGCTTCGGCTTCGGTCCCGCGCTGCTCGCCATGTTCATGCGTGTCGGCGGCGGCATCTTCACCAAGGCCGCCGACGTCGGCGCCGACCTGGTCGGCAAGGTCGAGCAGGGCATTCCCGAGGACGACCCCCGCAACGCCGCCACCATCGCCGACAACGTCGGCGACAACGTCGGCGACTGCGCCGGCATGGCCGCGGACCTGTTCGAGTCCTACGCCGTCATGCTGGTCGCCGCGCTGATCCTCGGCACCGCCGCGTTCGGCCAGCAGGGACTGCTCTTCCCCCTGATCGTGCCCGCTATCGGCGTGTTCACCGCGGTGATCGGGGTCTACATCACCCGCAGCCGCGTGGGCGAGGGCAGCCTGAAGACGATCAACCGCAGCTTCTACATCTCCGCGATCATCTCCGCGGTGCTGTGTGTGATCGCGGCCTACGTCTACCTGCCCGGAAGCTTCGAAACGCTCGGAGTTTCGGGCGCGCCCGGAAGCCGGGTCGGCGGCCCGACGGACGGCACGGTCGTCGGCGCCATGGTCGGCAGCGACCCGCGCCTCATCGCCTCGATCGCCGTGATCATCGGCATCGTCCTGGCCGCCGCCATCCTGCGGCTGACCGGGTATTTCACCGGCACCGAGGACAAGCCCGTCCAGGACGTCGGCAAGTCCTCCCTCACCGGTGCCGCCACGGTCATCCTCGCCGGCATCTCGATCGGATTCGAGTCGGCCGTCTACACCGCGCTGGTGATCAGCGCGGCGGTGTTCGGCGCGTTCGCGCTGGCCACCGGCTCGATCACGGTGTCGCTGTTCGCGGTGGCGCTGGCCGGTACCGGCCTGCTCACCACGGTCGGCGTCATCGTCGCGATGGACACCTTCGGCCCGGTCGCGGACAACGCGCAGGGCATCGCCGAGATGTCGGGCGACGTCACCGGTGCCGGCGTCGGCATCCTCACCGAGCTCGACGCGGTCGGGAACACCACCAAGGCCATCACCAAGGGCATCGCGATCGCCACGGCCGTACTCGCCGCGACGGCACTGTTCGGGTCCTACCGTGATGCGATCGCCAACACGCTCAGGACTGTCGGCGAACAGGTCGACCCGTCCCAGCTGCTCTCGAGCCAGTTCGGCACCGCCTTCGCCAGTGAGGTGTTCGCCCCGAACACCCTCGTCGGCGTGATCATCGGCGCGTCGGTCGTGTTCATGTTCTCCGGCCTGGCGATCAACGCCGTGACCCGCGCCGCGGGCGCGATCGTGTTCGAGGTGCGCCGCCAGTTCCGCGAGCACCCCGGGATCATGAACTACACCGAGCGCCCCGACTACAGCCGCGTCGTGGACATCTGCACCGGCGACTCGCTGCGCGAACTGGCCACCCCCGGCCTGCTGGCGATCCTGTCCCCGGTCGTGGTCGGCTTCGGCCTCGGCGTCGGTCCGCTCGCGGGTTACCTCGCGGGCGCCATCGCCACCGGCACCCTGATGGCGATCTTCCTCGCCAACTCCGGTGGCGCGTGGGACAACGCCAAGAAGCTGGTCGAGGACGGCAACCACGGCGGCAAGGGTTCGCCCGCCCACGAGGCCACCATCATCGGTGACACCGTCGGCGACCCGTTCAAGGACACCGCGGGCCCGTCGATCAACCCGCTGATCAAGGTGATGAACCTGGTCTCGGTTCTGATCGCTCCCGCGATCGTCACGTTCTCGGTGGGCTCCGGGGCGAACGACGTCGTCCGTATCGCGATCGCGCTCGCCGCGTTCGCGATCATCGTCGGCGCGGTCGTCATCTCCAAGCGGCGGTCGACCTCGATCACCGACACACCCGCGGAGACCACGGTCGGGTGACAGATCACTGTTGGTGACGGAGGCCGTCCACCCGATCGGGGTGGACGG
>JBKJPD010000083.1:0-2762 GCA_046595345.1 Pseudonocardia sp. | reverse complement strand
GGGGTGGTCGGGGCGCCGCCGGTGCCGAGCAGGTTCTGCCAGACCGGCGCCGTGACGATGTCCGGGATGCTCTCGGTGCCGCGAGCCGCAGCCAGGGCCTCGACCGCCCGCTCGGCGGCGGTGCCCTCACCGCGCCGCACGGTGCGGGCGAGTATCGGCCAGGACTCCCCGCCGAGCAGGCCGTTGACGTCCTCCGTTCCGTGCGTGACCTGGAAGCGGCGGACGGCGTCGTCGGTGCGGGCGTCGAAGTCTCCGTCCGGGTCGACCCGGGTCGCCCCCGCGTCGACCAGCAGGTATTGGGCGGCGGTCACCGTGACCCCGCGGTCGCCCTTCTGTAGCAGTGGCCAGGACGCCTTCCGGGTGGCCGCACCCTCGAGGCGCTGTCCGAGGGTGCCCGCGACCTCGGAGCGGAGCCGGGGGAGCATGCCGTAGAGCCGGTCGCCGGGGCATGCGGTGTTCTTGAAGTCGCGGTGCCCGAAGATCTCGGTGGGCTGGATCCGGTACTGCTGGCAGATGTAGGCGCACATTTCGCGCAACCGGTTCCACAGCTCGCCCGTGGGGTCGGTGTCGGTGTAGGTCCCCTCGTTCTCAATGCCCACCGCCACGATGTTCTGGCCGGTGCAGTGCGCGCCCTCGACCTGTCGCTTGCCGATATAGAGGAGCTCCAGGCTGCGATGCCGGCCCTCCAGGACGAAGCCGCCGCGGCTGATCGTGAAATGCTGGCCGGAGTCGAGCCAGCCACGCCGATCCATGTGGAAATTCTGGATCCCACGGGCGAGGACGTCGGCGGCGGGGCGGCCGAGGTCGGGGCCGTTCGGCGTGGCCGTGTGGTGCACGAGGATCTTGACGGGCCGCTGGTTCCAGACCGGCACGACGGCGCTGTTGGGCCGTGCCCCCCAGGCTGCGCAGTCGATGATCGGTGGGGATCCGAGCGCCCAGGCCTGACCCGTGCCGGCGAGCACACCGCCGCCGGCCATGACCAGACCACCCAGCAGCACTCGGCGACGTGACACACCGCCTTGACCCACCGTTGCCCTCCGCGCCATTCACACCACCGTGCACACCTGTCCCGCTCGGCCCACCAGAACCATGCGATATCCCCACGACGCACACAACCCACCCGCCACGAAGGTGTGCTCCCCGGTCCTGGGTCGCTCACCGAGTGGTTGGGCCTTGTCGAAGTTACCCATGAGTAATACGCTGAGGTTACCGGCGGGTACGCCGTCCACCGTGATGGAGGAGTGACGGGGCCATGGGCCACTTCAGGAGCAATCTGCGGGACCTCGAGTTCAACCTGTTCGAGGTCTTCCGCGTGCAGGACCGACTGGGCACCGCCCCCTTCGACGGCGTCGACGAGGCCACCGCGCGGGGCGTGCTCAAGGAACTGAACACCGTGGCGACCGGGCCGCTGGCCGAGTCGTTCGCCGACGCCGACCGCAACCCCCCCGTCTTCGACCCCACCACCCACTCGGTGACGCTGCCGCAGTCGCTCAAGGATGCCTACAAGGTGCTCTGGGACGGCGAGTGGTGGCGCCTCGGCCTGCCGAACCAGCTCGGCGGCTACGGCATCCCGCCCAGCATCCAGTGGGCGGCCGCCGAGCTGATCCTCGGCTCGAACCCGGCCGCGTTCATGTACATGGCAGGCCCCAGCTTCGCCTCGATCGTGCACCGCAACGGCACCGACGAGCAACAGCGCTGGGCCGAGCTCATGATCGACAGGGCCTGGGGTGCCACGATGGTGCTCACCGAGCCCGATGCGGGCTCCGACGTGGGCGCGGGCCGCACCAGGGCTCATCCGCAGCCCGACGGCACATGGCACATCGATGGCGTCAAGCGCTTCATCACCTCGGCCGAGCACGACCTCACCGAGAACATCATGCATCTGGTGCTTGCCCGCCCCGAAGGCCCTGGGCTCGGTGCGGGTGGGTTCACGCCTCAGCCGGGCACCAAGGGCCTGTCACTGTTCCTGGTGCCCAAGTTCCACTTCGACACCGACACCGGGGCCCCCGGCGAGCGCAACGGCGCCTTCGTCACCGGCGTCGAGCACAAGATGGGCCTCAAGGCCTCCACCACGTGTGAGCTGACGTTCGGCCAGCACGGCACCCCTGCCGTCGGCTGGCTGCTCGGCGATGTGCACGACGGCATCGCGCAGATGTTCGAGGTGATCGAGTACGCCCGGATGATGGTGGGCACCAAAGCCATCGGCACGCTCTCGGCCGGCTACCTCGCCGCCCTGGAGTACGCCAAGGAACGTGTGCAGGGCGCCGACCTGCCGAGGATGCTCGACAAGACCGCGCCGCGCGTCACCATCACCCACCATCCCGACGTCCGCAGGCTGCTCATGACGCAGAAGGCCTACGCCGAGGGCCTGCGCGCCGTGTACACCTACACCGCGACCTTCCAGGACCAGATCCGGGCCGGTCAGGCCGCGGATACCGACGTCTCGCTGCCCGAGCGCGTCAACGACCTGCTGCTGCCGATCGTCAAGGGGGTCGGGTCCGAGCGGGCGTCGGAGCAGCTGCTGCAGTCGCTGCAGGTGCTCGGCGGCTCGGGTTACCTGCAGGACTACCCGATCGAGCAGTACATCCGCGACGCGAAGATCGACTCACTGTACGAGGGCACCACGGCGATCCAGTCGCTGGACTTCCTGTTCCGCAAGATCGTGCGCGACAACGGGCAGGCGCTCGGGCACGTCATGGGAGAGATCCAGGCCTTCCTCGACCTGGAGTCCGGCAACGGGCGACTCAAGGAGGAGCGGGCGC
>JBKJPD010000062.1:0-3127 GCA_046595345.1 Pseudonocardia sp. | reverse complement strand
GCCGAGTCGGCGCAGTTCTTCTCCTTCGGTACCAACGACCTGGCCCAGACCACCTGGGGGTTCTCCCGCGACGACGTCGAGGGGTCGTTCTTCTCCCGCTACCTCGAGCGCGGCATCTTCGGCGTCTCGCCGTTCGAGACCCTCGACGTCGAGGGCGTCGGGAGGCTCGTGCAGTTGGCCGTCGACGAGGGGCGGGCCGTGCGCCCCGACCTCAAGCTCGGGGTGTGCGGCGAGCACGGCGGCGATCCCGAGTCTGTGCATTTCTTCCACGCCGCGGGGCTGGACTACGTCTCCTGCTCACCGTTCCGGGTTCCGGTGGCGCGCCTCGAGGCCGGCCGGGCGGCGCTGGAGCAGGTCAGGCCCGGGTGAACGGCGGTGGTCCGAGGATCTCGATCAGGCCGGCATCGGCTCGGGATCGTCGGGCAGCGCGAGCGTGAGGCGCGGGGTGGCCCGGTGGCCGAGGAACACCGGACGGTTGGCGTGCCCGAACAGCAGCGGCAGCAGTTCGGCGGCACGCACCGTGCCGTACCAGCCGTGCCGGGCGGGCGCCTCGCCGAACACGGTGACGTCGTCGGGCCGAACCCCCGGCCCGGCGACGACCAGCGGCGTGGGGTCGCCGGTGTGCAGCACGCCGTCGACGGAGGGGGTGGCGTGGTCCCCGGTGACGGCGACGACGGCGCGACCGGCCAGTTCCGCGAGGCCCGCGAGCCCCCGGTCGGCCGCCTCGATGACCTCCAGCTTCGCCCGTGGCGCTTTGGTGTGCCCGGCCTCGTCGGTGGCCTTCGTGTGCACGTGGACGAACCGTGCACCGGCGTCGATGAGCTCGTCGGCCACGGCGAGGCGGGTGGCGAGGTCGGCGGCCACGTCCGGTACCGCCTCGATGTGGCGATGTGCCATGCCGAGCACGCCGGCCAGCCCGCGGTAGAGCCGGGTCTGGGTGACGAGGGCGCCCGCGACGCCGGTCTGCTCCACGAACGTCGGGATCGGCGCCCGTACGCCGGACCACTTGGTGGTCAGAACGTCGAGCGGGGGCAGCCCGCGGGCGGTGCGCGCGGCGTTCACCGGGCTCGCGACCAGTGCCGCCCGGGCCTCCCGCAGCAGTGCGGTGAGGGCCGACGCGGTGGCGGCGCCGGCCGGTTCGGTGGGCAGCACCCGCAGCCAGGGGTGGCGGTCCTCGAAGAACGGGTCCGAGTCGGTGACCGCCGCCGAGGCGTGCGCGGGCAGCGAGAGCAGCGCCTCGCCGCGTCCGCCCAGCGGGCGCAGCGTCGCCCCGTGCCGGTCGAGCACCGGCCTGAGCCCGGCCAGCAGCGCGGCCGCGTCGTCGGCGTCGTCGGGCGCGACCCGGCCGGTGATCCACACCCGGTCGCCGTCCACCTGCGAGGTGCGCAGGGCCGCGTGCGTCGTCGCGACGCCGGGCTGCACGTCGAGGCCGGCGCCGACGGCCTCCAGCACGGCCCGGCCGGGGAACGCGACGTCGGAGAATCCGAACATCGCCCAGTGCGCCAGCTCCGAGGCGGGGGCGCGGCCCCACCCGAACGGCAGGTGCCAGCCCGACGCCCCGCGCGCGGCCAGCGCGTCGAGGACCGGGGTGGACGCGGCCTCGGCGGGGGTGCGCCCCCCGAGCTCCGGTACGGGCCGGTCGCCCAGCCCGTCGAGGATCACGAGCACGACCGGGAGCCGGTCGTCGGACAGGCGCGGCTGCGTCTCCCCGTAACCGTGCGGCCGGCCCCCTCGTCCCTCGGCCGTGGGTGGCCTCACCGGCGGGCCGCGAGGAGCGCGTCGAGCACCGGCGCGACCCCGGCCGGCACGGCGTCGCGCCACGGGGCACCGTCGCGGATGAGCGCCCGGATCTCGGATGCCGACCGTTTCGCGGCCGGATCACCCGCCAGCACGGTGACCGGGTAGCCCGCGGACTCCAGGGACCGCGCCTTCTGCCGTTCCCAGTCGTCGTAGGCCCGCACGAACTGGCGGGCCTGCAGCGGCACGTACTCGGGCCACAGGTGCGGGCGGGTGAGGTCGAAGGGCACCACCGTGGCCCGATCGCCCAGTCCGCACCCGTTCAGTGCGGCCGTGAGCAGCCGAACCCGTTCGTAGTAGGTGAACGGGTTGGCGGCGGGAGTGTGCCGGTGTGCCGACTTCACCTCCTCGTGGCGGGCGCCGGAGTCGGGGTTGGTCACCGCCACGATCACGTGCGTGCACTCCCGCAGCGCGATCGTGATCAGCTCGAGGTGTTGGTCGTGCACCGGCTGGAACCGTCCGGTGACGCAGCCGAGTGCGGTCACCGCAGCAGCCCCCGCGCGATCGCGTTGCGCTGGATCTGCACCGTGCCCGCCGGGATCTTGAGGTTGCGCGCCACCCGGAACAGCTTCTCCTCCGGTGAGCCCAGCAGCAGCCCGGTGCCGCCGTGGATCTGCACTGCGTTGTCGGCCACCCGGAAGAACGCCTCGTCGTTGATCACCTTGATCAGGCTGATCAGCCGCGGGGCGTCGTGGTGCAGCGGGATGGCGAAGGGCCCCAGCTCGTCGAGCTCGGCCTGCGCGAGCAATGAGCTGGCGCGGGCGGCGAAGATGTCGGCGTCCATGTCGGCCAGCAGGTGCTGCACGGCCTGCAGCTCGGCGATCGGCCGACCGCCTGAGAGCCGCTTCCCCGCCCGGCGCAGGGCCCGGTCGAGCAGCCAGTACCCCCACCCGGCGCACATGCCACCGCGGCACATCCGCCGCCAGTTGATCCACGCCATCGCCAGCGCGAACCCATCGCCCACCTCGCGCACGACGTTCTCGGCCGGCACGCGGACGCCCGTGAACTCCAGCTCGCCGGTGAGCCCGTCGGCCAGCATCGTGGGGATGTCACGCCCGCGCCGGACCCCGGCCGCCCCGGCGTCGACGAGGAACATCGTCAGCGAGCGGGTGCCCGCCCCCGGCGCGGTGACGGCCACGACCTGCAGTACGTCGGCGAACGCGGCGTTGGTGATCCACGCCTTCGCGCCGTCGAGGACCCAGTCGGTCCCGTCGCGGCGTGCACGGGTGCTCATCGCGAGCACGTCGGTACCGACGGAGGTCTCGGTGTTGCAGAACGCCGCCGTGATCTCCCCGGCCATCAACGGCTCCAGGTAGCGCCCGCGCGCGAC
>JBKJPD010000029.1:0-7045 GCA_046595345.1 Pseudonocardia sp. | reverse complement strand
CCCGCGCCGCGCTGGAGCCCGCCGTGCAGCGGCTCCGCGAGGGGATCTCGCTGGTCATGGCGCCGGAGGGCACCCGGTCGGCGACCCCTGCGCTCGGCCCGTTCAAGAAGGGCGCCTTCCACGTCGCGCTGCAGGCCGGGGTGCCGATCGTGCCGGTCGTGATCCACAACGCCGGCGAGCTGATGTGGCGGGGCGCGTCGACGATCCGGGAGGGCACGGTCCAGGTCACCGTGCTGCCGCCGATCCCGACGGACGGCTGGGCGGCCGAGGAGCTGGGCAAGCACGTCGACGAGGTGCGGGAGCAGTACCTGGAGGCCCTGGGCGGATGGGGGTCGCGCGGCGCGGCCGTCTCGGTGACCACGGGTCCCACCGGGCCCGTCGCCGTCCCGCTGGACTGGGGTACGGCGCCGGAGATGAACGCGCTGGAGGCCGCGATGTGGCGGGGTGAGGCCGCCGACCCGCGGCTGCGCTCCAACGTCACGCTGCTGGAGATGCTCGACCGCGCCCCGGACTGGGAGCGGCTCGTCGCGGCACACGAGTGGGCCTCGCGGATGGTGCCGCGGATGCGTCAGCGGGTGGTCGAACCGGCGCTGGGCATCGGTGCGCCGACCTGGGTGACCGTCGACGGTCTCGACCTCGACCGGCACCTCTCGCGCCTGCGGCTGCCCGCGCCCGGGTCCTCCCGCCAGCTTCTCGACGCGGTGCAGGAGTTCGCGGCGGAGCCGTTCGACCGTGACCGGCCGCTGTGGCGGGCGCTGCTCGTCGAGGGCCTGCAGGGTGGCGGCGCCGGCTATGTCGTCACCACCCATCACTCCGCCACGGACGGGCTGGGCGCCGTGCAGTTGATGGGTCGCCTGCACAGCCGCTCCGCGGAACACGATCCCGAGCGGCCCGAGCCCCCGGTGCCGGCCGGGTTGTTCCCCGAGCAGCTGGGCCGCGCCGCGCCCGCAGCGTTCGGCGAGGTCCTGCGGCGCGGGTGGGGTGCGCTCTCCCGGCCCTGGACGACCGCGTCCCGGGGCGTCGACGCCGGCCGGTCGCTGGCGCGCGCGCTCGCCCCGGGACCCGGCGGCTCACCGCTGCTCGCCGACCGCGGCGGCGGGTGGCACTTCGAGGTCCTCGACGTTGCGCTGGACGTGTTGAAGGCCGGCGCCGGTGCCGCAGGCGGATCGCTCAACGACGGGTTCCTGGCCGCCGTGCTGGGCGGGTTCCGGCGGTATCACGAGCACTTCGGCGTGGACGTCGCGACGTTGCCGATCGGTATCCCGATCAGCCTGCGCACCGAGGACGACCCGCACGGCGGCAACCGGTTCACCGGGGCCCGCCTTGCCGGGCCGATGGACGAGCCGGACCCGGCGGCCCGGATCCGGGCGGTGCGGGAGTTCGTGCTGGAAGCCCGCGCCGGTACGGCCGTCGACGCCGTGGGCCTGCTCGCCCCCGCACTGAACCTGCTGCCCGCGTCCGTACTGGGCGCCGTGTCGGGCCGGCTGACCTCGGCCAACGACGTGCAGGCCGGCAACCTGCCCGGGGTGGCGCACCCGGTGTACATCGCCGGCTCGCGGATCACCCACATGTATCCGTTCGGTCCGCTACCGGGGTGCGCGGCGATGATCACCTTGATCTCACACGACGGAACCTGCTGCATCGGGATCAACACCGACCCGGCCGCGGTCACCGCGCCGGCCGTGCTTGTGGCGGGGCTGCGCGCCGGGCTGAACGAGGTGGTGGCGCTGGCGGGTTGAGCTCGTGGTCGGCCTCGCCCACCGCGACGCCGACAGTCGAGGGCGATCGACTAGTGGACGACCTTGAGGCCGACCACGCAGCCGACGATCCCGGTGAGCAGGAGCACCTTCAGCACCGACACCGACTCCTCGCCGGTGACCATGGCATAGGCGACCGTGAGGACCGCACCGATGCCCACCCAGATGGCGTAGGACGTCCCCACCGGCAGTTCGCGCATCGCGTACGCGAGGCCACCCATGCTCAGGATGAGCGCTACGGCGAAGACGATCGTCGGGGTCAGCCGACTGAACCCCTCGGACTTACCCAGGGCAGTCGCCCACACAGCCTCAAGCACGCCGGACAGAACGAGCATGAGCCATGACATCGCAGTCTCCTTGGCGCCGCCTTGTCGCAAGCTGGGTACGGCGCCGCTCGTCCAGGAGCCTGGGGCGGCTCACACGTCATGATCCCAACACCTGCGGCCCCGGGGCAACGCGCCAGGGTGGGTGCCGTGCATCTCGACCGCTCCGAGAGTGGTGGATGTGATCGAGACGATCGTGACCATCGTCGTGCTGGCACTGATAGTCGTGGGCGTGGTCTGGCTGCTGCGGCAGCGCGCGGCTGCGGGGGCCCGGGAACTGGAGGACGCCCGGTCCGAGGCACGCCGCTGGGTCGAGCGACCCGGCGGGCAGGTGCTCAACCTCGCCGGCCCGGACACCGCGTCGAAGCAGGCCATGGCCGACGCCGCCGAGCGCGACAACGCCGTGGGCTCGCAGATGGATCAGGTGCGCAGCATTGCCCAGGCCGGGCAGGCCACCGAGACCGCCTACGAAGGGCACCACTCAACGCAGGCTGCGTGTCGGACCGGCGAGCATCAGCGGACCTCACCGCGCCGGCGTCCGACCAGAGTCTCGGCGACCCCGACCAGTAAGACCGCGGCGACGACGGCGACGATGAAACCGAACACGTTGAGCTCGAAGATGTCGCCGGTGCCGAGCAGGCTCGCGATCACCCCGCCGATCACGGATCCGACCAGGCCCAGCAGCAGTGTGGCGATCCAGCCGAGGTTCTGCCTGCCGGGCTTGAGCAGGCGTGCGAGCGCACCGATGATGAGCCCGGCAACGATGAATCCGATCATGGGGGTTCTCCTGAAGTCTGGTGTCGGAGGTGCTGTCGGCAGGGCAGGCCGATGACCGCGAGCAGTTCCCGGGCCGGCCTGCCCAGGGCGGCGAAGGCGTTGGGTCGGAGATTCATCCGCGGCGGATCTCGTGCCGAGAGCCCCGGTCCGGGTGCGTCGGTTGCGGATGCCGCGGCGGCCGGAAGCGCGATACCCGTTTCGTCGTGATTGTCCGAGTCGTTGAATTGTCCGAGTCGCTGACCGACCAACCCGGGTTCCGCGCCGGGTCGGTGTCGAATCGTGATGTTTCGGGCTGTCGCGGCGTGTGGAAACGGGGCGTCACCCGAGCCTGCCACCGGCGGGCATGATGCGGGTGTGCTGCCATTGGACGGGATCGTCATCGTCTCCTGCGAACAGGCCGTCGCCGCGCCGTTCGCCACCCGGCAACTCGCGGAGCTCGGCGCCCGTGTCATCAAGATCGAGCGCCCCGGCGACGGCGACTTCGCCCGCGGCTACGACACGACGGTGAACGGGCTGTCCAGCCACTTCGTGTGGCTCAACCGCTCCAAGGAGAGCCTGGCGCTGGATCTCAAGGACGACGGGGGTGTGATGGGGCAGCTGCTCGCCCGTGCCGACGTGTTCGTCCAGAACTTCGCCCCCGGTGCCGCCGAGCGGCTCGGGCTGGGAGCCGACGCGCTGCGGGCCCGTTTCCCGCGGCTGATCACGTGCTCGATCTCCGGTTACGGACCGGACGGGCCCTACCGCGACGCCAAGGCCTACGACCTGCTCATCCAGTCCGAGGCCGGGCTCGTATCGGTCACCGGCAGTGCGGACGAGCCTGCCAAGAGCGGCATCCCCGCGGCGGACATCGGCGCCGGGATGTACGCCTTCGCCGGGATCCTCGCCGCGCTCTACGACCGGGAGCGCACCGGCGCCGGTACCCACCTTGAGATCAGCCTCTTCGACGCTCTCGTGGAGTGGATGGGTTTCCCGCTGCACTACACCGCCGGCAGCGGCGCCCCGCCGCGTCGAACCGGCTCGAGTCATGCGGCGATCGCCCCGTACGGCACGTTCGCCGCGGGCGACGGCACCGAGATCGTCCTCGGTGTCCAGAACGAACGGGAGTGGGCGGGTTTCTGCACCGGAGTCCTGCGGCGTCGGGAGCTGGCATCGGACCCGCGATTCGACACCGGGGCGGGCCGGGTCGCCAACCGGCCCGCGTTGCACGCCGAGATCGAGGCGGTGTTCGGCGTGCTGACCGGCGAGGAGGTGACGGCCCGGCTGGCGCAGGCGCGGATCGCGCACGCCCGCCGTCGCGAGGTCCCCGAGGTGCTCGACCACCCCCAGCTCGCGGCCCGCGACCGCTGGAGGTCGGTCGGCTCGCCCGCGGGCCCGGTCCGGGCGCTGCTTCCCCCGATCACGCTGCCCGGTCGCCCACCCCGGATGGACCCGATCCCGGCGGTCGGGGAGCACACCGAGGCGATCCTGCGCTGGCTCGCCGAGATCTGACACGCTGCGGTCGGCGGAGCGGGCCGGCCCAGGCGGCGGCATACTCGGGTGGGAGCACCGTGCGCGGTGCCTTCTGAACCGGAGGACGCGCATGGGCCAGGATCGGTTGGGCCGGCGGGTGTGGGCGCTGTTCACGCCCTACCGCCCGATGCTGGTGGCGATCGGCATCGCGGTACTGCTGAGCAGCGGCCTGGGGATCATCACGCCGTTCCTCACCCAGGCAGCGTTCGACCGGGCGCTCTTTCCGGTCGGCGGCGGGGCGGTGGATCTCCCGCTGCTGGCCTGGCTGGTCGGCGGCATGGTGGCGATCCCGGTGGTGTCGGCGCTGATCGGGGTCTACCAGACCTACCGGACCACCCTGCTCGGCAACCGCGTGATGGCCGACCTGCGGGGGCGGCTGTTCGAGCACCTGCAGCGCATGGACCTGTCGTTCTTCACCGCCAACCGCACCGGCGCGATCCAGTCGCGGCTGGCCAACGACGTCGGCGGCGTTCAGTCGGTGCTGTCGGAGACCGCGAGCTCCATCCTCGGCAACGTCGTGACGGTGCTGGCGGCGCTGGTCGCGATGCTCATCCTGTCCTGGCAGCTCACGATCATCGCGGTCGTTCTGGTGCCGCTGTTCATCGTGCTGCAGGTTCGTGTCGGGCGGGTGCGGCGCACGATCGCCGGCCGTACCCAGGAGTCGCTGTCGGATATGACCGCGATCACCCAGGAGTCGCTGTCGGTGTCCGGGATGCTGCTGTCGAAGGTCTTCAACCGGCAGGCCTATGAGGTGGCCCGCTACCGCGACGAGAACCTCAGACAGGTCGATCTTCAGGTGCGGCAGGCCATGACCGGGCAGTCGTTCTTCGCGGTCGTACAGACGTTCATGGGCATCACCCCGGCGCTGGTGTACCTGACGGCGGGTTTCCTGATCGTCGCGGGCACCGGAACGGCGGTCACCGCGGGCACGATCGTCGCGTTCACCACGCTCCAGACCCGGCTGCTGTTCCCGACGATCAACCTGCTGCGCGTCTCGCTCGACGTCCAGACCTCCCTTGCCCTTTTCCAGCGCATCTTCGACTACCTCGACCTCACGCCCAAGATCGTCGACGCACCGGGGGCTCGCACGCTGCACACCGCCTCGGTGATCGGGCGCGTCGAGTTGCAGGACGTGTGGTTCTCCTACCCGGCCGGGGAGGTGGCGGGGGAGGCTCCCGTCGACACCAACGGGACCCCGGTGTCCTGGGCGATACAGGGCGTCTCGTTCACCGTGCAGCCGGGACAGCTCGCCGCGATCGTCGGGCCCAGCGGCTCGGGCAAGACGACGCTGTCCTACCTCATCCCGCGCCTCTACGACGCCGACCGCGGCCGGGTGCTCCTCGACGGCCAGGACGTCACGGAGCTCACGCAGGCGTCGGTGGCCGATGCGATCGGCATGGTCACCCAGGACACCTACCTCCTGCACTCCACGATCGGCGACAACCTTCGCTACGCCAGGCCCGACGCCACGCAGGAGGAGGTCGAGACGGCGGCGCGGGCAGCCAACATCCACGACCGCATCGTGAGCTTCGCGCAGGGCTACGACACCGTGGTCGGCGAACGCGGATACCGGCTCTCCGGCGGGGAGAAGCAGCGCCTCGCGATCGCCCGGGTGCTGCTGAAGGACCCGAAGATCCTCATTCTCGACGAGGCGACCAGCGCACTGGACACCACCAGCGAGCGGCTCGTCCAGCAGGCGCTGGAGAACGTGACGAAGCGCCGCACCACCATCGCGATCGCCCACCGGCTCTCCACGATCCTGGGTGCCGACGTCATCCTGGCGGTCGAGGGCGGGAAGGTGGTCGAGCGTGGCACCCACGCCGAACTGCTGGCGCTCGATGGCCTCTACGCGCGCCTGTACACGGAGCAGTTCGCGGGCGGGGCGGTCGAGGTGCGCTGCAAGGACGGCGTTCGGTTCCGCGACGGCCGAACGCTCGTCGACGGTCCCACGGTCGAGAAGGTGGCGTGACCCACGCTCACCAGTTCGACGGTGCGTAATCCTTGAGGAAGCAGCCGTGGATATCCTCGCCCGCCTCGCCGCGGACGATCGGGTCGTAGACCCGTGCGGCCCCGTCCACCAGGTCCAGCGGGGCGTGGAAGCCCTCCTCGGCGAGCCGCAGCTTGGTGGGGTGCGGCCGCTCGTCGGTGATCCAGCCGGTGTCGACGGCGGTCATGAGGATGCCGTCGCGCTCCAGCATCTCCTCGGCGCTGGTGCGGGTGAGCATGTTCAGTGCGGCCTTGGCCATGTTGGTGTGCGGATGGCCGGGCCCCTTGTAGCGACGGCTGAATTGACCTTCCATTGCCGAGACGTTGACGACGTACGTACGGCTCGCTTCGGATGACGCCATCGATGGACGGAGCCGGCTGACGAGGATGAACGGTGCCGTCGTGTTGCAGAGCTGCACCTCGAGGAGCTCGAGGGCATCGACCTCGTGCACGCGCTGCGTCCAGCTGTTGATGTCGACGGTGTCGGGCACAAGTCCCCCGGCGTCGATCCGGTCGAGGTCGGCCGAGCCAGCCGTCAGCGCCATGCTGGTCAACTCTTCCGCCGTATGAGCGTCGCCTGCCAGCACGGGGTGCGAGTCGACCGAGCCAACGAGAGCAGCGGGGTGGGCGTCGCTGGTGTGCCCAAACGTCAGCAGCTCCGGGAGCGGACCTTCGGGCAGCGGCGCGTTCTCC
>JBKJPD010000568.1:0-3296 GCA_046595345.1 Pseudonocardia sp. | reverse complement strand
ATCCGCTTACGGGTGTTTTGGTGGCGAGGCGATGAGTCCAGGTCAGCGGCGGGGTCCAACTGAGCATGACCATGACGACGAGAGTGCTCAGTGTGTCGGTTCCGGTGTCTGACCAGGACGCCGCACTGAAGTTCTACACCGAAGTGCTCGGATGTGAACTCCGCACCGACATGGAGGTCTGGCCCGGTACCCGGATGATCGAGGTCGTACCGCCGGGCTCGAGTGTCTCCCTGCTGCTCCTGCCTCCCGACAGCCAGATCCCGGTCGCGATCCGGTTGGGCACCTCTGATGCCCAACAAGCCCACGACAAGATCCGGGAGACCAGGGTAACCCTGCACAACGAACAGCTGGTCCGGATGGAGGGGATACCAGCGATGTTCTCCTTCACCGACCCCGACGGCAACCGCTTGGTCTACCTGGAGGAAACCAACCAGAACGGGTCCCGCTGACCACCGCAACGCTCCGCTCGGCAACGAGAAGGAGGACCACGATCATGGCGGATCCCCAACCCTTGGACCTCACGTTCACCGCTCGTCTGGGCAAGGCACGCCCAGGAGACACCTGGACCTGTGTCCAGCTACCTGACTCAGCAACGATCTTCGGCACCCGGGGTCTGGTCAAGGTCGCCGGCACCGTCGACGGTCACCCGTTCACCGGAGCGTTCATGGCCCTGGGCGACGGAACCCACAAGCTCCCGGTGGCTGCTCCCATCCGCACGGCCATCGGCAAGAACGACGGTGACAACGTCGAGGTCCACCTCACCGAGCGGCTGAACTGATCCCCAGCAGTTTCAAGGACGTCCGGTGAAGGATCGACTTACGGTGCATGGTCGTCGTCGATCTGCGTAACTATTCGGTCAGGCCCCACCGATGATCTGAGCTTCGCGACTGGTCTATTTGTGCACGAGCGGCTTGCGGGCAGTCCCCTGGCCGACGGGACGGACGATGACGGAAGGCAACACGATGGCAGACGTGATGAAAACGATCGACGCCGCCGGCGTCACACTCGGGGTCGAGCACTTCGGCGACGCGGCGGCGCCGCTGGTTCTGCTCGTGGGCGGAACCACCATGCTCTCGTGGCCAAGCGCGCTATGCGCTGCTCTCGCCCGCGGCGGGCGCCATGTTGTGCGATATGACCTGCGCGATTCGGGGGTGTCGACCACCGTCGATCCCAATTCTCCGGCCTACACGCTGCGCGATCTGGCAGCAGACGCCGCGTCGCTCGCCCACGAACTTGACTCCAGCCCGGCGCACCTGGCGGGCATCGGTGTTGGTGGGATGGTCGCCCAGGTCGCCGCTCTCGACCACGCGGGCGCTTTCAGCGCACTCACCCTCGTCGGGACAAGGCCCGTCGCTCCAGGCCCAGTCGACGACGACCTGCCTGACCATGACAGGGCGACGATGGACCGGCTGTTCACGCGCTCGATGCCGGACTGGTCCGACCGTGCCAGCGTGGCGGAGTTCGCCGCCGCCGGCGCCGAGATCCTTGGCGACGACCCCGCCGCCGCGAGCGTGACCGCGGAACGTATCTGGGACCGCACACCGGGCACGGAGCCCGCGATCCAGATGGCCAACCAGATGGGAATGGTGTTCTCCAGGCTCGACTGCAAGCCGCGCTGGCGCGAGCGTCTGCCCGAGCTCGCGATCCCGGCGCTCGTGGTTCACGGCAGGCGCGACCCGTTCTTCCCAGTCGGCAACGGCGAAGCGTGCGCGCGAGAGATCCCCGGTGCCCGGCTGCTTGTGATCGAAGACGCCGCGACCGCGATCCACGATGCGGCCACCGGCACGGTGGCGGCGGCGATGCTTTCGCTGTAGTCGAAGGCGTTTGCCACGAAATCGGGGTATCCCGTTGCAGGATCCCCAAGACACTCGGGGCCCGGCCGGTGCTCGGGAGGATGGGCAGGCGAACACCGCGGCACCGCAATGATCTCCCCGGCGGCGCCGCCGACCTTGCCGTCCCCTGGGCGCGGTTCATAGAATTGAGGAGAGTTCAATGTTGCCACGAATCGCACCTGAACCCGCACCTTCCGGCCGAGTTCCGTCGCTGCCCAGCACCTATTCATCGCGAGTTGGCTGACCCCCCGCTGACACCCCCTGCTTGAGCCCTGCTGGGCGTCCGCGGTTCGGGGGCCCTACGTCACAACTTCTCGAACCCTGACGGCTGTCGCGTACGGTCACACATTGGGGTCGGCCGGTCCGTAAAGTATTGGCTCGCATCTGGGGGGTAGGGAATGTTGCCGCGGCTGTTGCTCTTGGGCGCTGGTGATTCAGATCATCGGGGATATTCACTCGAGGCATTGGCCAGCAGTTTTCGTGTGACCCTTCTCGACGATTCTCCCAACCAATGGCAGCGGGGCTTTGTCGTCGAGCACATCGGCCTTTCGCATCGTGACTCCCGGCTGAACGTTGAGACAATGGCCGGATCGTAGGATGACCCAGCCCACAGACGCCGTCGAGGTCCGCCCGGTGACCGTCCGCGATCCAGAGGTCGTCGCACTGATCAAGGCACTCGACAGCGACCTGGCCGAATCCAAATACAGCGAGAGCGAGAGCTTCGGGTACTCGACGCACGAACTGGAGGCCCGGTCGGTGTGCCTGGTCGGGGTGAGCGTCGGGAATCGGCTAGTCGGCATCGGTGGTATCGAGCTCCAGGACGGCTGGTTCGCCGAGCTCAAACGCTTCTATGTGGCGCCCGGCCTACGCGGCCACGGACTTGCCGACGCGATCCTCGATGCGCTCGAACAGCACGCCCGCAACAACGGAGTGGGCGTGCTCCGGCTGGAAACCGGGGACCGGCAGGACGCCGCGATCTCCTTCTACCGCCGGCGCGGCTTCCATGTGGTCCCCAGGTTTGGGCCCTACGTCGACAGCCAGGCGTCGGTCTGCATGCAGCGCGATCTCTGACACGGACGGGCGCGGGCTTACGCGATCGTCAGCCCTTCAATCCGGGGTGCCGTGGTTACGGCACAGCGAGGTGCAGGCGGGTGTTCATATCGAGCCGGAACCGGCCGTAGGGGTTGATGTGGGTCCAGAACTGCGGGCTCAGGCCGCGGCGCTCGTCGGGGCCCATCCGGTCATGAAACTCGGGGGCGGGCTCAACGGGTCAACCGCACCACCTGCTTTGGTCACGATGCCGGAGGTGCTTGTGGGGGTCCATATCGAGCCGGTCACGGGCTCAGTGGCCAACCGCGATCTCGGCGGGCTCGTGGAGGAGCTGCCGTAGCTGGATCCGTGCACGGCGCAGCCGCGAGCGCACCGTCGCGGGTGGCAGGTCGAGGACGGCGCCGGCCTCGGAGG
>JBKJPD010000385.1:0-5052 GCA_046595345.1 Pseudonocardia sp. | reverse complement strand
CACGAGACGTGCGCTAGGCGCAGGTCGCGGCCAGCGAGGTGGGTGCAGCGGTGGTCAGCGTCGGGGTCGGCGCCGTGGTGCGGCCCGCCGAGCCCGAGGCCCGGTTCGTCGTCGTGGGCGCGGCGGACGTGGTGGGCGGTGGACGGGCCGAAGGATCGCGGTTGATGGCGTCCTGCACGACCTTGCGCATGTAGGGGAAGTCCGGCTGTCCGGTGTTGAACTTGCCGTTGTTCTCGTCCGGATCGGGCAGGTTCGGGTCGAACGACACGCTTTCCAACGCCAGCGAGCCGTCGCCTCCCGCCAAGGACATCAGGGCCGGCAGCACCTGCTGCGGGATGTTGGTGGACACGCTGTTCGTGGTGGCAGCCGCGACACTCTGGAAGTTCGCGAGCAGGTCGGTGGGGCTCTTCTGCTCGAGGATGCTGCGGATGAGGCAGCGCTGACGGCCCATCCGCGCATAATCGGTGGTTCCGGTGCGGGACCGGGCGAACGCGAGTGCCTGCGTGCCGGTCAGCTCCTGGATTCCCGGCTCGATGTAGCCGTCGGGCCTGACGGTCCGGCCGCTCGGGGTGATCCCGCCGATCGGGATGCGCTCGGGGCCGACGTCGACGGTGAGCCCGCCCAGCGCGTCGATGATCGAGGCGAAGCCTGCCATGTTGACCTCGACGTAGTAGTCGAGCTGCAACCCGAGCATGTAGCCGACCGTCTGGTGCAGCAGGTTCAGCCCGGGATCCGCAGTGGGTGTCGTCGGCGCCTCGCCGGGATGGTCGCGACCCCAGGCGTAGACGGCGTTGAGCAGGTAGTTGCCGCTCGAGGGGTCGGCGCTGTCGTGGAATCCCTTGGGGAACTTCGCGGCCATCGGCGAGCCCGGCGGGAACTGCGCGAAGGAGATGTTGCGGGGGAGCCCGAACAGCGTGGTGCGCCCGGTGCGGGTGTCGATGCTCGCCACCATCATGGTGTCGGTGCGCGCCCCGGTGCGGTCCGGACCGGCGTCGCTGCCGACCAGCATCAGGTTGAGCCTCGGCTTGCTGATCGCGTCGGCCACCGAGGTGCCGCCGCCGCCCCGGAACAGGGTGTCCAGCAGGTTGCGCTGCGAGTTGGCGAGGTTCGCGCCGAACCCGAGCGGGGCGGCCACGACCAGGCACAACGCGATGACGACGGTGGCGCCCAGCGCTCGGCGTCCAAGGTCCAGGCCACTCGGGCGGGCCAGGATCCAGGTGCGGATGATGACCGCGATCCACACGATCCCGGCGGTCAGGCAGCCGAGGGCGCCGACGACCAGCACCCGCGTGGACAGCATGTTCTCCAACAGGGCTGACCGGCCCGCCATCAGGACGATCAGCACCACGGCCAGCAGCGACAGGATGTACACACTCAGGATCAAGGCGCCCGAACGGCGGCGCCGCAGCATCATGTGCCCCGCCCCCGGCGCGATGGTGGCCGCGGCGGTGATGAGCAGCGCCCTGCCGAGCGTGCGCTGCTTGCGCGCCTCTACCGCACGGCGGGTGACACTCTCGGGCGCCCGCGACCGGGCGGGCTCAGCGCGGGCGGTGCTGTCGGGCGCCGCGGGGCTGGGAGCCGAGGTTCCGGGGGTCACGCTCCCGAGATCACCGGCGGCACGCTGCGCCGGGGGGCGAACCGCGCCGGTTCGTCCGGGCGCCACCGTCCGGGGCACCGGCATCGTCGGGGGCTCGACGCGGGTCTGCGGCGTACGGGGCCCCGCATCGCGCACCTCCTGCCGGGGCGGCAGCGAGCGCGGGTCCGGGGAAGGCGGTGGGTCGGTGGAGCGCCGGGGTGGGACGGGCTGGGTGGCGGCGTCGATCGACGTGGGCCGCCGCCGAGCCCCGCGCTGGGCTCCGTTCGGTTGGGCTTCCGCCGGTGGGGTTCCCGCAGGTTGGGTTCGGGCCGACTTCGAACCGCGCGGTCGGGGCGTCGGTCGTGCGTCCCGCTCGGAGCGCCGCGGCCACGGCTGATCGGGAGGAGTCGGGCGGGGCCCTGTCGAGTGCGAGCCGTCATCGTTCACCGGGTGTCCTCCACTTCTTCCGACCATGACCGGACCCGCCGCTGAGGCTGGTCGAAGCCCACTGCGAGTGACGAACGTGCGAATTGCGCATCTCGTCAGGTTGGCGCGCGAGCGATGTCGACGCGCACCGCCGTGAGCTCCGTGGAGCGCTCCCACAGCATGCCCTGAACGTGGCGGTCGTGTGAGGCGGCGCTGGATCCGACGGGTCGCGGGTGGCCGCGGAGCTCGCCGATGCCGTCCGGCCCGACGAAGGTGCCGCCCGCGAGGTCGGGGACGGTGGCTGCGTAGAGCGTGGGCAGTGCACCTGCCTCGGCCGACTGTGCGACGACCCGGTTCGCAAAGCCCATTATGGTGTCCTGCACGGATTCTGTCCGCGATTGGAGATTGGTGGCGGCGTAGCCGGGGTGCGCGGCCATCGACCGCAGGAGCGACCCGGCGGCGACGGCATGGTGCTGCAACTCATAGGCGAACATCAGGTTCGCGAGCTTGCTCTGACCGTAGGCAGACCAGCGCTCGTAGCGGCGGCGCTCCCAGTTGAGGTCGTCGAGCCCGATTCTGCCGATCCGGTGCGCGCCGCTGGACAGCGTCACGATCCGGTCGGTGATCCGGTCGAGCAGCAGTCCGGTGAGCGCGAAGTGCCCGAGGTGGTTGGTGCCGAACTGCATCTCGAAGCCGTCGGCGGTGCGCTGCTCCGGAACAGCCATCAGCCCGGCGTTGTTGATCAGTACGTCCACGGGCCCGTCGAGCCCCGCGGCGAAGGCCCGCACCGACGCGAGATCGGCCAGGTCCAGTGCCTTGACCTGCACCGACCCTGGCAGGTTTGCGGCGGCCTGATCGCCCTTGGCCACGTTGCGGCACGCCATGACGACGTGGGCCCCGGCGCGGGCCAGTTCGCGGGTGGCGGCGAGCCCGATACCGCTGTTGGCGCCGGTGACGACGACCGTGCGGCCTACCTGCGACGGGATGTCCGCGGCGGTCCATCGGGACGAACTCATGGCCTGACGATACGGAAGGGGCCGACTGCCCGTGTCCTGCACCTGTTCGGCCTGGAATGTCCGAACGTCTCCGGGTTGACGCGGGCCTGTCGCGCCGCTGGACTCCACCCGTGAACGCATCCGCCGCGGCTATCGTCCTTGCCGGCGGAAGCGGTACGCGGCTGGGCGCCGACCGGAACAAGGTGTACCTGCCGCTGGGCGGCCGTCCAGTGATCGCCTGGTCGTTCGAGGCGTTGTCCGGGGTGGCAGGGATCGGCACGGTCGTGCTGGTGGTGCGCGCCGAGGACCGCGACCTGGCCGCCGGGATCGGGTTACCCGGTGTCGAGATCGTGATCGGCGGCGCGAGCAGGCAGGACTCCGAGCTTGCAGGCCTGCGCCACCTGGCCGCCCGCATCGATGCCCGCGCGATCGACACGGTGCTGATCCACGACGGCGCGCGTCCGCTGCTGAGCCCGGCGCTGGTGACGGAGGTGTTACGCGTCGCGCGGGAGGCAGGTGGTGCGGTGCCGGGCCTGCCCCGCGACGACCTGGCGGCGGCCGGCCCGGCCGGCGCGGGGGTGTCCGGCCCCGCACCCACGGGCCTGGTGGCGGTGCAGACCCCCCAGGGATTCCGGGCTGCCCCGCTGCTGGCGGCCTACGAGCAGGCCGCGGTGGCCGGGTTCGTCGGCACCGACACCGCGTCCTGCATGGAACGTTTCGCACCGGACGTCGCGGTGCGCGGCGTCGTGGGTGAGGAGCGCAACATCAAGATCACGTTCCCGCACGACCTGCGGGTGGCCGCGCACGTGCTGGCCCGCGACGGCAGGGCTGCGGGCATCACCGATCGATGAAGGCCGGACCGGTGACCGGTGGCGCCGGTCGGCGCCCCGACCGTGAACGACCCGACCGGCTGGTGGTTGTGCTCGTGGTCACAGGGTGGAAGCATCAATTGTTCGTCAGGCGTCCACCACCGCCGACCGGGGGCCCCACAGATGGCCGATCTCGAACCGAGGAACTTCCTGCAGCCGTTGCTGTTGCTGCTCCTGCGGGAGCGCGCCGATCACGGCTACGAGCTGGCGGCCAGGATGCGTCCGATGCACGACGGCGACGGGGACGCCGGCGGCGTCTACCGCGCCCTGCGCGGTCTGGAGCGGCACGGGCTGGTCCGGTCGCAGTGGCAGACCTCCGACGTCGGTCCGGCCCGGCGCATCTACCGGGTGACCCCCGAGGGCCTCACCTGCCTCGAGGCGCAGGTCCACGAGCTCCAGCACATCCATGAGGTGCTGCACCTGTTCCAGAAGCGCTACACGCGTGTGCTTGCAGCCGACCGGCTGAACGGGGCCGACCGGCTGAACGGGGCCGATCCGGCGACGGGGGCGGCCGCCCGCTGACCCCGTTATCGCGCGCGGAGCCAGTCGTACCAGGTGTCGAGGCCGTCGCCGCGGGTGGCCGACAGCTCGATCACCGGGACGTCCGGCCGGGCGCGCCGGGCACCGTCGATGCACCGGGCCACGTCGAAGTCGACGTAGGGCAACAGGTCGATCTTGTTGAGCACCACCAGGTCCGCGGTGCGGAACATGTGCGGGTACTTCAGCGGCTTGTCCGCCCCCTCGGTGACCGACATGATCACGACCCGGGCGGTCTCGCCGAGGTCGAACAGCGCTGGGCACACCAGATTGCCCACGTTCTCCAGGAACAGCAGCGAGTTGGTCTCAGGGGCGAGCACACCCAGCCCGCGAGCGACCATGTCCGCGTCCAGGTGGCAGCCCGACCCGGTGTTGATCTGGACGGCCCGCGCACCGGCGGCCCGGATCCGGTCGGCGTCGAGCACGGTCTCCTGGTCGCCCTCCAGCACCGTGCAGGCCACGTCGTCGCCCAGGTCGCGGATCGTGCGCTCCAGCAGCGTGGTCTTCCCGGCCCCCGGTGAGCTCATGAGGTTCAGCGCGACGATGCCGCGGTCGGCGAACCACGCCCGGTTACGGCCTGCGCCCTCGTCGTTCTTGGCGAGCAGGTCGACCTCGAGAGCGACGGTGCGGGACGTGGGCTCGTGGTCGT
>JBKJPD010000364.1:0-8096 GCA_046595345.1 Pseudonocardia sp. | reverse complement strand
CGCAACTACATCACGAAGAAGAACCGGCGCAACGATCCCGATCGGCTCGCCGTCAAGAAGTTCTGCTCGAACTGCGGCACCCACAAAGAGCACAAGGAGACGCGCTGAGCGTCCCGGACGCCTCGTTCGTCGGCAGCACGCTGCCGGTGTCGGGTCCGTACCGGGTCGGCCGGGAGAAGATTCGTGAGTTCGCCCTCGCCATCGGGGAGGGCGAATTCGTCTGTCATGATCCCGATGCAGCCTGGGCGGCAGGACATCCCGACGTCGTCGCCCCGCCCACGTTCACCGCCGTCTTCACGATGCCGCTGATCGAGGCGTTCCTGCGCGACCCCGCCTTCGGGTGGGACTACTCACGCATGGTCCACGCCGACCAGTCGATCACTCTGCACCGCCCGATCCACGGCGGCGACGAGCTCGTCACGACCATTCACGTCGAGGACCTCATGACCCGCGCGGGCAGTCACATGCTCACGGTGCGCTGCGAGGTCGCCGACACCGGAGGCACGCCGGTGGCCACCACCCGCGCGCTGCTCGTCACCAAGGCGGAGCCGGCATGACCGTTGCCAAGGGTGACGAGCTTCCGCCGCTGTCGCTGCGCGTCACCCGGGCCGACCTGGTCCGCTATGCGGGTGCGTCCGGCGACTTCAACCCGATCCACTGGAACGACCGCACCGCCGCCGCCGTCGGGCTCCCGGGTGTCATCGCCCACGGGATGTTGACGATGGCGCTGGCCGGCAGGCTTGTCACGCAGTGGGCCGGGGGCCCCGGAGCCGTCCGCAGCTACGGCGTTCGGTTCACCCGGCAGGTGGTCGTCCCCGACGATGACGAGGGCGCGTTGCTCGAACTGACCGGTTCGGTGTCCGGCGTCGTCGACGCCGCGGACGGTTCCCGGATCGCCACCGTCGCGATCACCGCCCGTTTCGACGGGAAGACGGTGCTCGGCCGGGCGACCGCGGCCATCGCGTTTCCCGCCTGAGCCGGTTCACCACGTGCAGGCCGGGATCGACAGGTCGATGCTGCCGCCGGCCTCGGCATCGCGACGGTCGCCGACCTCGGGAAGTGGAAGTACGCGCAGCGGGCTTCCACGCTCGTGGCGCTCGCCGATCTGGACAAGTAGCAGGTCCGGGGCGGTGGACCCGGCCCGGGTGTGCAGTTTCGGGTGTTCCTGTGGGGTGTCGTACACTCGACGTGCTGGGTTCACCGCGTCGCGGTGTCCCTCCGGCCATGGGCGCACGCCCGGGGCGGAGCTGGTCTAGGGGTGTAGCTCAACTGGCAGAGCAGCGGTCTCCAAAACCGCAGGTTGCAGGTTCAAGTCCTGTCACCCCTGCCACCGCGTGGGGCCCGGTCACCGGATGGGGCTCTGATGCGGGACTGGGATAGAAGTCTGGAAGCGAACAAGAAGCGGGCCCGTTGGGTCCGGTCGTAATCGAGCTGGAGGATACGGGCGTGGCTGAGGAGGGCGAGGCGAGCGGCACCGGGCAGGAACGCCCGAGCACCGCTGCCGACCGTCGGGGTCGGCGTTCCGGTCCTGCACCCGAGGGCGGCAAGGGTCGGGCCACCGCGGTTCGCGACGGCCGTCCTGCCAAGGCCTCGTTGCTGAGTAGGATCCTGCGGTTCCTGCGCGAGGTGGTCGCCGAACTGCGGAAGGTCATCTGGCCCGACCGCAAGCAGCTGATCAGTTACACGATCGTCGTGTTGGTCTTCGTCTCGTTCATGGTCGCGCTGGTGGCACTGATGGACTTCGTGTTCGCGCGGGGCGTGCTGTTCCTGTTCGGTACGTGAGCCCCACGATCAATGACGACACGAACGAAGGAAGCGAGACGTACGTGAACCCCCAGGACGGCAGTGGCATCGTGACGTCCGACGTCGAGCCCGAGGCCGACGAGGTCACGGATGCGGCGGACGGAACCGAGGAGCCCGCCGGGAACGACGAGTCCTCTGAGGAGACCGAGGTCGAAACCGAGGTCGAGATGGCCGGCGCCACGGCGGACCAGGCGGATACCGCCGAGGTCGCGGCCGCCGCCGACGTTCCCGCTGAACCCGCGGACGACGTCGAGCCCGAGGTCGAGGTCGACCCGATCGAGGAGATGCGGGCTGCGCTTCGGCGCGCCCCCGGCGACTGGTACGTCGTGCACTCCTACGCCGGCTACGAGAACAAGGTGAAGACCAACCTCGAGACCCGGGTGCAGACCCTGGACGTCGAGGACTTCATCTTCCAGGTCGAGGTGCCCACCGAGGAGGTCACCGAGATCAAGAACGGCCAGCGCAAGCAGGTGCAGCGCAAGGTGCTGCCCGGTTACATCCTGGTCCGGATGGAGCTCAACGACCAGTCCTGGGGCGCGGTTCGCAACACGCCCGGCGTCACGGGATTCGTGGGCGCCACCTCGAAGCCGTCGCCGCTGACACACGACGACGTCATCAAGTTCCTGCTCCCGAAGGTCGAGCCCAAGCTCGCCACGGGTGGCAAGTCGGACGGTTCGTCCGGTTCCGGCAAGCCGTCGGTCGAGGTCGACTTCGAGATCGGTGAGTCGGTCACGGTCATGGACGGGCCGTTCGCCACCCTCCCGGCCACGATCAACGAGGTCAACATCGACGCCCAGAAGCTGAAGGTGCTGGTCTCGATCTTCGGTCGGGAGACCCCGGTCGAGCTCGCCTTCAGCCAGGTCACCAAGATCTGACCCCGTCGCGGTTGGCCCGCGGCTGGATACAACACGACAGGAAAATGAGATGCCCCCCAAGAAGCGGAAGCTCTCCGCGATCATCAAGCTCCAGATCAAGGCAGGTGCCGCCACCCCGGCCCCGCCCGTCGGCCCCGCGCTCGGTCAGCACGGCGTCAACATCATGGAGTTCTGCAAGGCCTACAACGCGGCCACCGAGTCGCAGCGCGGCGACATCGTGCCGGTCGAGATCTCCGTGTACGAGGACCGCTCGTTCACCTTCGAGCTCAAGACCCCGCCCGCCGCGCGGCTGCTGCTCAAGGCCGCCGGTGTCGCCAAGGGCAGCGGCGAGCCGCACGTGAAGAAGGTCGCGTCGGTGACGATGGATCAGGTGCGTCAGATCGCACAGGCCAAGATGGCCGACCTCAACGCCACCAACATCGACCAGGCCGCGAAGATCATCGCAGGTACTGCTCGGTCGATGGGCATCACCGTCTCCGGCTGAGACACCTCCTACCCGTAAGCGTGGGAGAGCCGGGCGCGGCTCGCACCACGAACTGACCCACCTGAGGACAGACACATGGCACAGCGCAGCAAGATCTATCGCAAGTCCGCCGAACTGATCGACGCCGAGCGGCTCTACACCCCGCTCGAAGCAGCCGTCCTGGCGAAGCAGACGGCCAGCAAGAATTCGGACTCCACCGTCGAGGTGGCCATGCGGCTGGGTGTCGACCCCCGCAAGGCCGACCAGATGGTTCGCGGCACAGTGAACCTGCCGCACGGCACCGGCAAGACGGCCCGCGTCATCGTGTTCGCCACCGGCGACAAGGCCGTCGAGGCTCTCGCCGCCGGCGCCGACGTCGTGGGCGCCGAGGATCTCATCGAGCGCATCCAGGGCGGCTGGCTGGACTTCGACGCCGCCATCGCCACCCCGGACCAGATGGCCAAGGTCGGCCGGATCGCCCGTATCCTCGGCCCGCGTGGCCTGATGCCGAACCCGAAGACCGGCACGGTCACCCCGGACGTGACCAAGGCGGTCAACGACATCAAGGGCGGAAAGATCAACTTCCGCGTCGACAAGCAGGCCAACCTGCACCTGGTGATCGGCAAGGCCTCGTTCGACACCGAGAAGCTGGTGGAGAACTACGGCGCCGCGCTCGACGAGATCCTGCGGGCCAAGCCGTCGACCGCCAAGGGCCGCTACATCAAGAAGATCACGGTCTCCACGACGACCGGCCCCGGCATCCAGATCGACCCGCTGCGGACCCGCAACCTGCTGGTCGACGAGAACCCGACCGGCTGAGCCGCACCCGCCTACACGGCACCCCGTCGCCCTGCTGGGCGGCGGGGTGCTGTCGTGTGCGGCTGGACGATGGGATCACCGCCGCGCCGTCACTTCCAGTCCGCCAGAACTTGTTCCGCGAGCTCCGGGTCCTGTGCGCGACCGGGTATCTCTGTGCTCGTGCGGGAGAAGCGCGGGGCCGGGGCGGCCTGGGGTACGCCGTCCGGCTCGACGATCGTGTTGCGGGCGGCCAGGTGCGGGTGCGCGGCCACCTCGCCGAACGCGAGCACCGGGGTCACGCAGGCGTCCACATCGGCGAACGTTGCGGTCCACTCGTCGCGGCTGCGGGTGGCGAAGACCTCGGTGAACCGGGCCCGGAGCTCCGGCCAGCGGTCGCGGTCGAACTGCGCGGGGAGGTCGGTGTCGGTCAGGCCGAGTCCGGTCAGTAGCGCGGCGTAGAACTGCGGCTCGAGCGAGCCCACGGCGACATGGCGGCCGTCGGCGCAGGTGTAGGTGTCGTAGAAGGGCGCGTGGCCGTCGAGGACGTTGGTGTCACGCTCGTCGATCCAGGCCTTCTGGGCCAGGAATCCCCAGGTCATCTGGTTCAGCAGCGACACCCCGTCGACCATCGCGGCGTCCACGACCTGACCCTGGCCGGACCGCTGGGCCTCCCACAGCGCCGCGAGCAGGCCGACGACGAGCAGCATCGAGCCACCGCCGAAGTCGCCCACGAGGTTGAGCGGGGGCACCGGGCGCTCACCGGCGCGCCCGATCGCGTGCAGTGCGCCCGTCAGTGAGATGTAGTTGATGTCGTGGCCCGCGCGGGGGGCCATCGGGCCGTCCTGGCCCCAGCCGGTCATCCGGCCGTAGACCAGGCGCGGGTTACGGGCGTGACAGTCGGCGGGGCCGACGCCGAGGCGCTCGGTGACGCCGGGCCGGAAGCCCTCCATCAGCACGTCCGCCCGTTCGACCAGGCGCAGCACCGTCTCCCGGCCTTCGGGGTCCTTCAGGTTGGCGGCCACGCGTCGACGACCGCGCAGGAGCGGGTCCGCGACCTCTGGCGAGCCGAGCCGCAGCCCCCCCGACGGCCGGTCGACGCGCACGACGTCGGCCCCCAGGTCGGCGAGGATCATCGCGGCGTGCGGTCCGGGGCCGATTCCCGCCAGTTCCACGACCTTGAGCCCCGCCAGCGGTCCGCTCCGAGCCACGTCATACCTCCGTTTGATCGACGTTCGGTCAGCGCTGACTGTTCCATGGCGACGGGGGCCGCGTCATGCCACCGCCACCGGATCCGCGTCCGCGGCAGGCCCGAACCGGTCAAGCTCCGCCCAGGCCGTGCCGAGCCGATCGAGCGCCAGGTCCATCCGGTCGCGGCGCAGCGTGTAGGGCAGGCGCAGGTGCCGCTCGAACGCGCCGTCGAGTCCGAAGCGCGGTCCGGCGGCGAGCAGCACGTCGTGGCGTCTGGCCGCCATGGTCAGCCGGCTCGACACCGCCTCACCGAGGTCGACCCACAGGCTCAGACCACCCTGGGGCCGCGACGACCGCCACCCGGGGAACGCCTCGCCGAGACGCCCGAGAAGATGGTCGCGGGCCGCGCCGAGCTCGGCGCGCCGAGCGGCGGTGACCTGCTCGAGCTCGTTCATCAGGCGGGCGGTGACGAGCTGTTCCAGCACCGGCCCGCCCATGTCCATCGACGCGCGCAACGCCGCGAGCCTGCGCACCATCGGCGCGGACGTCCGGATCCAGCCGACCCGCAGGCCACCCCAGAAGACCTTGCTGGCGGACCCGACGCTCAGGATCAGCGGCGAGTCCGCGGCCCCGTACGCGGCGACCGGGCGAGGTCCGGGCGGGCGCAGCGACAGCTCGGCGAGCGTCTCGTCGATCAGTAGCGGGGTGCCCGTACGCCGGGCGAGGTCGACCAGCTGATCACGTCCGGTGCCGTTCAGGACCGCGCCGGTCGGGTTCTGGAAGTCCGGGATGAGGTAGGCGAGGCGCGGTGCGGCGTCGCGCACGGCGGCGGTCACGAGGTCCATATCCCAACTGTCGGTGCCGTCGGGTTGGAGGCCGAGCGGCACCGGGACCGGACGGGCCCCGCGGGCGCGCACGGCGTCCAGCGCGTTGGGGTAGGTCGGATGCTCCACGAGCACCCGGTCGCCGGGGCCGACCAGGGCCAGCAGGATCAGGGAGATGGCGCTCTGGGCCCCGGCCGTGACGAGCACCTGGTCGGGGCCCGTCGGGATGCCGCGCGCGGTGAACCGGTCGGCGATCGCGGTCCGCAGCGCAGGCAGCCCCAACAGGTCGTAGCCGTGGCCGCAGAGATGGGCGTCGAGATCGTGTACGGCGCCCGCCGCGGCCCGCCGCAGCGCGTCCGGGGGCGCGGGCAGCGCGGCGTGCGCGAGGTCGAACAACGTCCCGTCCCCCTGGGGGGCGAACACCGTCGCGGCCGACGCGGCACCCGGTTGGGTGGGGAGCTGGGTCCAGCTTCCCGCGCCGCGCCTGCTGCGCAGAACCCCGGCGTCGCGCAGGGCGTCGTAGGTCGCGGCGACGGTGGTGCGGCTGACCTCCAGGGCGCCGGCGAGCTCGCGTTCGGCGGGGAGTCGCGTCTGGAGGGGGAGCCGGCCGTCGAGCACGAGCAGGCGGATCCGGTCGGTCAGGGCACAAGCCAGGCGCCTGCCGTCAGGTGGGCGCCAGTCGCCCAGGAGTCGGGAAAGGCTGCGTGCCCCGAGACGCCGCTCGATATCGTCCCGGTCCACCCGGTCCACCTCCAGCGAATTGGCTATGTCAGAGAGGGCCAATCATAGGCATGATGTGAATATGGAGATGCCAGTGTGGTTGCTGCTTGCCGTTCTGATCACGATTGCGCTGGCCGCCCCGCGCTACGGCGCGGACAGCCGGTGGCCTGCAGCGGGGGAGCTACCTCCACCACCCCGGCCCCGGCCGACCTTCCGCGGCGACCTCGCAACGCTGGCGCGGGCGTGCGGCGTCAGGCGTCCAGCAGATCCTTGCGGCCGACCGACTCCAGGTGCGCCCGGTAGGGACCGAACATCCCCTTGGCCAGCGGCAGCACCTTGAGCAGCTTGGCCACGGGGCCCTTCGCCCGCACCTGCCCCTTGGCCAGCGCGACGGGCAGGATCACCTTGCCCAGCCAGAACTTGTTCCCGGTATCGGCCGTCATGAACAGCTCGACGTTGGGCTCCGGCCCCTCGCCCACACCCTCGTGCATGGTGGCACCGGCCATGTCGACCGTGATCACGGCATCGGGCTCGGTATAGGTGACCCGCAGCACGACACCCGAGGGGCGCAGCTTCTACACCAGTTCGGGGTCCTGCAGGACACGGCGGAACACCCCGCCGAGGAACTCGTAGACCTCGGCCTCGTCACTGAAAACCGCCACGTCGCAGCCCCTCTCCTCGTCTGCTCGAACCCGCCGGGCGCAGTCTGGCGCATCGGGCCGGGCCGGGGCGACGCCCCGACCGGGCCATGGTCGGCCTGCGCGGGCCATGGTCGGGCCATGCGGACGGCATCCGCCGGCGTTCAGCCGGCCGTGTCATCGGCGTCGAGCAAGCCGTAACGGCCCGCGAGTGCGGCCGCCTCGATCCGGTTCGCCGCCCCCAACTTGTGCAGCAGCGACGCGATCATCCGCTTGGCGGTGCGCTCGCTGACCAGCATCGGTTTGGCGATCTCGCTGGTCTCCAGCCCGCGGGCGAGTAGCGCCCACAGCTGCAGTTCGCGGCTGCCGAGGCGTTCGGTAAGCCCATCGCCGCTACGGTCGGCGGCGATCAGCAATGCGTCGAGGAGATCGGTGGGCACGACCCGCACTCCGGCCGCGATGGTCAACAGGGGCGCGACCAGCACCTCCGGATCGGCGGACTTGCCGAGGAATCCGGCCGCCCCAGCGCGTAGCGCGGCCGCAGCGAGCCCGAGGTCCTCGGTGCCCGACAGGGCCAGCACCCGCGTCGCAGGGTAGGCCGCGGTGAGCCGGCGGATCGTCTCGACGCCGCCGAGCGGGGGCAGGGCGAGATCGACGATGGCGATGTCGGCGGCCTCGCGCCCGACCAGCGCGACGGCCTCCTCACCGGCCGTCGTCGACCCGGCGACGACGAACCTGTCACCCGCCCGCGACTCCAGGAGCAGGGCGAGCCCCTGGGAGAACAGGG
>JBKJPD010000033.1:0-10147 GCA_046595345.1 Pseudonocardia sp. | reverse complement strand
GGGCGTCGCTCCCGGGGCTCGCGCGGGGAACGGGAGGACATCAGCGCCGGACGCGCCCCCGCAGGTCGACGAGCAGGCCCGTGCGGTGGGCTCCGACCGCCCACAGCAGCGCGCCGGCAACAAGTCCGACCACACCCTGAGAGTAGAGCTTTCCCGCCGAGCCCAGGGCCAGCAGCGCACCCACCGCGCCGAGCGCCATCAGCACGGCTCCAACGGCCCGCAGCGGGTTCTCGTCGAGCAGCGACGACATGGGCAGCAGCGCCATCCCGACCATCGCGCAGGCCAGCGGCACGGTGAGCTCGCCCCAGCCGGTGGCTCCCAGCGCGGTGGCGGCCGCCACCACCAGCACGACCGTGATCCCCACCACGCGCAGCAACCGGCCCCGACGCCCCGCCGGGACCGGTAGCCCGGGCCTGTACCGGCGGCGCAGGATGACGACCAGCCAGCCGGCCAGGCCCAGACCCGCGGCCAGCACAACCGTGCCTGGGCCGCCCGGCAACGCGGCCGCGCCGACCGTCCACCAGATGCCCCCGACCACAGGTTCCAGGAAGGGCGCCATGCGGCGGGACGGAACCACACTCCGCACGGGCACTGTCGGATGTCCCATGCCCTCCACGGTAGCCAATCCCACACCCGCCCGATGGCGGGCCCACATCCGATTTGGGATCATCGAGGCAGTCACCACGCCCCGATCCCATTCAGGAGCTCCCGCTATGGTCGAACCCTCCCCCGCCCTCCGCCGCCGCACCGTGGTCGTCGGCGGCGCAGCGGCACTCGGTGCCGCCATCGTCGTGTCCGGGTGTGCCACGGCCGAGCCCCCCCGCGGGGGGGCGGCGGCCGGACCGGGCGGAGCGCCGGCCGGCACTGCCCTGGGCCCGGCATCGGACGTGCCCGTCGGCAGCGCGAAGATCTACACCGCGCAGCGGGTGGTGGTGACGCAGGCAGTAGCGGGCCAATACGCCGCCTTCTCCACCACCTGCCCGCACCAGGGGTGCGCGGTCGCGAAGGTCCAGGGCAATGCCATCGTCTGCCCCTGCCACAACAGCGCGTTCACCCTCGACGGCAGCGTCGTCAGCGGCCCCGCGCCGACCGGCCTGACCAGCCGCGCGGTCACCGTCACCGGGGGTCAGATCATGCTGGCCTGATCACCTGGCCGCCTTCGGTCAGCTGATCGGCTGGCCGCCTTCCGGCGGCTGATCACCTGGCCGCCTTCCGGCGGACGTGCAACCGGTAACCCACCGGCACGGTCACCCCGGGCGTCTCCGCCACCGCGCAGTCGGCCACCCGCGGGGAGAACTCGATGCGCAGCACCGCCTCGCACGTCGCCCGGTCCGGAAAGCGCCACACCGTCGGCACCCGCAGCAGGGAGAACCCCTGCCGGGCGAAGAACCGCTCCACCCGGTCGGGGTCGTAATGCGGAAGGTCGGCCTGCATCCAGTCACCGTAGGGCGGGACCCGGACGTCGAGGTCGACGATCGCGATCGCCCCACCAGGACGCAGCACGCGCTTGGCCTCCGCCAGGCCCGGCTCGCACCCGGGGCCGAAGAAGTACGCCGTGCGGGCGTGCAGGAGATCGATGCTCGTATCCGGCAACGGCAGCGCCGCGGCCCCGGCCTCCAGCACTCGCACCCGGCCCCCCGTGTGCCGCCGGGCCCGCTCCGCCAACGGCGGGTGCGGCTCGACACCGATCACCGACGCGGCGACCTCGGCGAACAGCGGAAGGTGGAACCCGTCGCCGCAACCCACGTCGAGCACGTCGAGGCCGTCCCACGGCACCGACTCCCGCAGTGCCGCCCAGATCGCCCCGTCGGCATCTTGGGCGGCGTTCTCCCACTCGTAGACCTCCGGCCAGTTCCAGATATTGGGACTGGGGATGGGTGGTTTGCTCCGCCCGGGCGTCCGCCACACGGCAGCGATCGTAGAGCGGGCCACCAGCAGGCCCGGGACCGGTCCATGATCGTCGTTTGCGGGACATGAGCTGCATCAGTGCATGCCATGTCCCGCAAACGACGATCACCGCATCAGGCCGGCACAAGCAGGCTGAGTACCGTCCACGCCACAACCGCGGTGGGCAGCAGCGAGTCGAGCCGGTCCATCAACCCGCCGTGCCCCGGCAGCAGGTTGCCCATGTCCTTGATGCCGAGGTCGCGCTTGATCATCGACTCGACGAGGTCGCCGAGCGTCGCACTGATCACCAGCAGCGAACCGGTCAGCGCGCCCGCCCACCACGGGGCGTCGAGCAGATAGGCGACGCACAGCGCGCCGGTGGTCATGCCCGCGACCTGGGACCCGGCGAAACCCTCCCAGGACTTCTTGGGGCTGATCGACGGGGCCATCGGGTGCCGGCCCGCGACGACGCCCGCCGTGTAGCCGCCGATATCGGAGGCGACGACGCAGAGCATGAACGTCAGCGCCCGGCCCAGGCCGTCGGGAGCGACGACCAGCAGGGTCGCGAACGAGCAGAACAGCGGGACGTAGGCCGCGGTGAAGATGCCCGCCGTGACATCCCGGACGAAGTGGGCGGCACCCTTGCGCATGCGCCACAACAGGGTGGCGACGACGGTGAGGGCGAAGGACACCGCCACACCTGGCAGCCCGAACGGCCACGCCAGCCACACCATCGCCTGCCCGCCCACCAGCAGCATCGTGCGCGGCGTCGCAATACCTGCACCGCGGCGCAGCGCCCCCGAGAGCTCCCAGGTGGCCACCGCCGTCGATACCGCCAGCACCCCGACGAACACGTGCCGCTCGATGAGTAGCGACGACAGGATCACCGCGCCCAGAGCTGTGCCCACACCGACCGCGGCCACCAGGTCACGCCCAGCTCGGGAGGACTTGCCGGCCGGGGGGATCATCGCTGCGGGCGCTTGGTCGGAGGAGGATGCGGTCACAGGCACTCAGACTTCGAGAAGCTCGGTTTCCTTGTGCTTCACCAGGTCGTCGATCTGGTGGACGTACCGGTCGGTGGCGGTCTGGAGCTCCTTCTCGGCCCGCGCGACCTCATCCTCACCCGCCTCACCGTCCTTGACGATGCGGTGCAGCTCATCCATCGCCTTGCGACGGACGCTGCGGATGGTGACCCGTGCGTCCTCGCCCTTGCTCCGGGCGATCTTGACCATGTCACGGCGGCGTTCCTCGGACAACTGCGGGACCACCACCCGGATGATCTGGCCGTCGTTGCTCGGGTTGAGCCCCAGATCGGAGTCGCGGATCGCCTTCTCCAACGCCCTGAGCGAGCCGGCGTCGTAGGGCTTGATGACGACCATCCGCGCCTCGGGCACAGAGATCGACGAGAGCTGGTTGAGCGGGGTCATGGCGCCGTAGTAATCCACCGCGACCCGGGCGAACATGTTGGGGCTGGCCCGGCCGGTGCGGACGCTCGCGAGGTCGTCCTTGGCGACAGTGACGGCCCGCTCCATCTTCTCCTCGGCATCGAAGAGCGTCTCGTCGATCACGGCTGCTCCCTACTCTCGGGGGTGCTGACCAGCGTGCCGATCCTGTCGCCCCGCACCGCGCGGGCGATATTGCCCTCGATGAGCAGGTTGAACACGATGATCGGCATCTTGTTATCCATACAGAGGCTGAACGCGGTGGCGTCCGCAACCTTGAGGCCCTGCTCCAGCACCTCGCGGTGGGTGATCTCGCCGTAGAGCTTCGCATCGGGAACGAGCTTCGGATCGGCGGTGAAGACCCCGTCGACGCTCTTCGCGAGCAGCAGTACCTCCGCACCGATCTCCAGCGCACGCTGGGCGCCCGCGGTGTCGGTGGAGAAGTACGGCAGGCCCACACCCGCACCGAAGATCACGACACGGCCCTTCTCCAGGTGCCGGATCGCGCGGCGCGGGATGTAGGCCTCTGCGACCTGCCCCATCGTGATCGCGGTCTGGACGCGGGTCTCGATGTCGTGCCCGCGTTCCAGGAAGTCCTGCAACGCGAGGCAGTTCATCACGGTGCCGAGCATGCCGATGTAGTCGGCGCGCGCGCGGTCCATGCCGCGCTGCTGCAACTCGGAACCGCGGAAGAAGTTGCCGCCGCCGATGACCACCGCGACCTGGGCACCGGTGGCGACCACCTCGGCGATCTGGCGGGCGACGGTCTCGACCACCCCCGGATCGACCCCGACGGCACCACCGCCGAACATCTCGCCTCCGAGCTTGAGGAGCACGCGGCGGAATCCCGGTCGGGCGCCGGCGGGGCCGGTCTGTGGGACGGTCATGTCACAGCCTTCGCTGAAGATCGATCAGGCCTGGCCGACCTCGAAGCGGGCGAACTCCCGGACCGTGACGCCCGCCGCGTCGAGCAGCGCCTTCACAGTCTTCTTGGAGTCCTGCACCGAGGCCTGCTCGAGCAGCACGACATCCTTGTAGAAGCCGTTGATCCGACCCTCGACGATACGCGGCAGGACCTGCTCGGGCTTGCCCTCCTCGCGGGCGGTGGCCTCGGCGATGCGGCGCTCGTTCGCGAGCACGTCGCCGGGGACGTCTTCGCGGGTGGTGTACTTCGGGCGGGCCGCGGCGATGTGCATGGCCACGCCCTTGGCTGCGTCGCCGTCGCTACCGTCGTACCCGACGAGCGCGCCGATCGCGGGCGGGAGGTCCGTCGCACGGCGGTGCAGGTACAGCGCGACCGGCCCCTCGACGTGGATGTAGCGCTTGAGCTCGAGCTTCTCGCCGATGCGCGCCGAGAGGGCGATCACCGCCTCCTCGACGGTGCCCGCATCGAGCGCGGATGCCTTCAGCGCGTCGAGGTCGGCGGGTTTCAGCGCGACCGCGGCCTGGAGGATCTTGTCGGCCAGCACCTGGAAGTCGGCGCTCTTGGCGACGAAGTCGGTCTCGCAGTTCACCTCGACCATCGTGCCGCCCTCGGCGGCGACGAGACCGTTGGCGGTGTCGCGCCCGGCGCGCTTGCCCACGTCCTTGGCACCCTTGATACGGAGCAGCTCGACGGCCTTGTCGAGGTTGCCCTCGGCCGCTTCGAGCGCCTTCTTGCAGTCCATCATCCCGGAGCCGGTGAGCTCGCGGATCTTCTTGACGTCGGCGGCCGTGTAGTTCGCCATGGTGGTGTCTTCTCGTCCGTTCTGGTAGCCGTACCGAGTGGATGACCGGGCGGTCCGTCGTCCCGGGGCCGGATCTACCGGCCCTGGGACGACGGACTGCGTCAGCCTGCGGTCTGCGTCAGCTTGCGGTCTGCGGAGTGCCGTTGCTGGTGGTGGCGGCGACCGGAGCCGGAGCTGCGGCCGGAGCCGGAGCTGCGGCCGGAGCCTCTGCCGGGGTCTCTGCCGCTGCGGCGGAGGCCTCGGCGACAGGAGCGGTGTCGGGCAGGCTTGCGCCGTCCGAACCGGCACCGGTGGGGAGCAGTTCGCGCTCCCACTCGGCCAGCGGCTCGTCCGCGCCGGTGGCGGCCTTCTCCTCGCCGTCGCCACCGCGACGTGCTGAGCGGGCCATGAGCCCGTCGGCGGCGGCGCGGGCGATCACCTTGGTGAGCAGCGCGGCGGAGCGGATCGCGTCGTCGTTGCCGGGGATCGGGAAGTCGACCTCGTCGGGGTCGCAGTTGGTGTCCAGGATGGAGACGACCGGGATGCCCAGCTTGCGGGCCTCGCCGACGGCGATGTGCTCCTTCTTGGTGTCCACGATCCAGACCGCGCTCGGGATCTTGGTCATGTTCCGGATGCCGCCGAGCGTCTTTTCGAGCTTGTCCTTCTCCCGGGTGAGCATGAGGATCTCCTTCTTGGTGCGACCCTCGAAGCCCCCCGTCTGCTCCATCGCCTCAAGCTCCTTCATCCGCTGAAGGCGCTTGTAGACGGTCTGGAAGTTGGTGAGCATGCCGCCCAGCCAGCGCTGGTTGACATACGGCATGTTGACCCGGCCCGCCTCGTCGGCGATGGCCTCCTGCGCCTGCTTCTTCGTGCCGACGAACATGATCGTGCCGCCGTGCGCCACGGTCTCGCGGACGAACTCGTAGGCCCGGTCGATGTAGGACAGGGTCTGCTGCAGGTCGATGATGTAGATGCCGTTGCGCTCGGTGAGGATGTAGCGCTTCATCTTCGGGTTCCAACGCCGGGTCTGGTGCCCGAAGTGCACACCGGAGTCCAGCAACTGCTTCATGGTGACGACGGCCATGGCCGGTTCTCACCTTTCGTTCGTGGCGCGGCCTGCGCAGTTGACTTCACTGCCGGCCACGCACGCGGTTACGCGGTGCACCGGTCGGCGGCACCGCCCTGGCGTCGCGTCGGCTTCCGGACCCGTACGAGTTCCACGGGACCGCCCGGTCACCGTCCCCACCGGCCGGCCGGCGAGGCCAGACCGAGTGGGGTACGCGAGCGCGCGAAGTCACCCCGGACTTCACGCTCGGGGTGCAGAACGAGCATACGCCGAGCCCCGGATCCGGCCGACCCCGCGTCCCGCGGTTGTCCCCATCACCTCACGGCTGTCCACAGGTTGCGCGACGACCACCCCACCCGCCACCGCCGGTGTCAGGGTGGGCGAGTGGCCGGGGGTGGACGGCGGGCGCGGCCCGCGGGGATCAGCCCATCGGATGTCGGCCGGTGGCGGCGGGCCGCCGCCGGGAACCGGGCGCGCCCGGCGGGGATCAGTCGGCCAGGTGCGGGCCGGTGGCGGCGGACCGCCCCGGTCCGTGCGGCGGCGGCGGCGCTGATGGTGCTGGCCTCGATGGCGGTGCCCTGGCCGCCCGGCCGTGGTTCCGGCGCACCGGACCCGGGCCCTTCCCCGCTACTCGCCGGCACCGCGGTCGTGTCCACCTTCTGGACACCGGCCGCATCCGTACCCCGACCTGCGGAGGAGTGGCCACGGGGGGCAGGGGTCCCGGCACCCGGCGCCGGATATGCCTGGCCGCTCGTACCCGCTCCGGTTGTGCTCACCCTGTTCCGGGCGCCGGAGCACCCGTACGGGCCCGGGCACCGGGGGGTCGATCTCACCGGTATGCCGGGACAAGGGGTCGTCGCCGCGCGCGGGGGAACCGTGGTGTTCTCCGGGTCGGTGGCCGGTCGGGGCGTCGTCTCCGTCCAGCACGACGACGGGCTGCGCACCACGTACGAGCCGCTTGCACCGCTCGTCAGGGCGGGTGCGGTGGTGCGGGCGGGCGATGTGGTCGGGCTGCTCGCACCGGACCATCCCGGCTGCCCTGCGGCCGCCTGCCTGCACTGGGGTGTGCGGCGCGACCGCACCGAGTACCTCGACCCGCTCGTGTTGCTGAGCCCGCCACGGGTGCGACTGTTGCCGGTGCCCGTCCCCTGGCCGGACGGGACATCGCCCGGGAGCTGACTCAGCCGACCGCCAGATCCTCCAGCCTGCCGCGCAGCCGTCCCACCAGCCGGGAGTGCAATTGGCACACACGGGACTCGGTCACCCCGAGCATCCGGCCGATCTCCGCCAGCGTGCGGTTCTCCAGGTAGTAGAGCCGGATCACCGTCCGGTCCCGCTCCTCGAGCTGGCCGACGGCGACGCTCAGCTGGCGCAGGGTCTCCCGGGCCTGGACGACGGCCATCGGATCGGGGGCCCGGTCGTCGGCGAGCAACTCCGACACCGCGCCGTTCTTCTCGTCCAATGCCTCGACGCTGATCACCTGAACCTGGTGGGTGAGCCCGCGCAGATCACGCACCGGCAGCCCCATCTCGTCGGCCAGCTCCCGGCGGGTCGCCGCCCGCAACAGCCTGCCCTCCAGCCGTTCCTGGGCGCGTTCCAGATCCCGGACCCGCCCGCGGACCGTACGTGGCACCCAGTCCTGTGCCCGCAGCTCGTCGAGGATCGCCCCGCGGATACGTTTCGCGGCATAGCTCTCGAACCGCGGGCACTGCTCGGGGTCGTACCGCTCGACCGCGTCGATCAGGCCGAAGATCCCACACTGCACGAGGTCGGCTTGCTCGATGTAGGACGGCAGGCCGGTCGCGAGCCGGTGCGCGACCGCCCGCACGAGGAGCGTGTGGTGGACGACGAGCCGGTCGCGGAGAGTACGGGTCCGCTCAGCCAGGTAGGCGGACCACAGCTCGTCGACCGGCGACGGCTGCAGCGCGACCGGCGACGGCGCGGCGGGGTCGGGCGGGAGGCTGACGGGAGGTGACGTGGACGACGCCGGTGCCGACACGAAGGCGCCGAGGTGGGCCCTGAGCTGCGCAGACTGAACCAGGGTGGGACTACGCCCTGGGATGCGCCTGCTCATGAACCACCTTCAGCCGCTCGACGGTCACGTGTGTGTAAAGCTGAGTTGTTGCTAGCTTAGCGTGACCGAGCAACTCCTGTACGTAACGAAGATCCGCGCCGCCTTCCAACATGTGAGTCGCTGCGGCGTGCCGCAGACCGTGCGGCCCGATGTCCGGCGCACCCGGTACGGCGGACACTGCGCCGTGCACGACCGACCGCGCGATCCGAGGATCCAGACGCCCTCCCCGCGCCCCGAGCAGGACCGCGGGTGGCGACCCGGCATGCACCAGCGCAGGCCGCCCGGCGTCGAGCCACCGGTGCAGAGCCGCGGCGGCGGGCACCCCGTAGACGACCGTCCGCTCGCGATCGCCCTTGCCGATCACCCGCAGGGTGTGGCGCTCCGCATCGATGTCATCGAGGTCCAGGCCGCATAGCTCAGCGACCCGCATGCCTGTGGCATAGAGAAGCTCCAGGGCCAGGACATCGCGCAACGCGACCGGCTCGCCCTCGGCGGCGCCCGACCCTGCGGCGTCCAGCACCGCTGCGGCCTGCTCGACGTTCAGCACCGCGGGAAGCTCGGGTCGGGGGCGGGGCGAGACGAGGCGGGCACCGGGGTCGGCGGCGAGCCTTCCGGTCCGCCGAGCCCATGCCGTGAACGTACGCGCGGCCGCGGCCCGCCGGGCCAGGGTGGAACGCCCGGCCCCCCCGGCGTGGCCGTCGGCGAGCCAGCGGCGCAGGGTGCCAAGATCGAGATCAGCCAGGTCATCGATCCCGGCAAGCAACCCGGCGAGGTCGCCTCGATAGGCCCGCACGGTGTGCGGCGACCTGCCTCGTTCCAGCTCCAGGTGCCGGAGGAACTCCTCCAACGCGGCGCCGACACGCGGGGCGAGTTCCGGTGGCGGGGGCACCGGTCGACGGTGCGCGGTCGGGCGGGTCCGGTCAAACACCGACACGCCCCAGCGCGGCAGCGAGCATCAGCCCGCCGCCCGGGCCGGGCGCCGCCAACGGCCCTCGCAATGCTCGACCAGACCGCGGCGTTCGAGATCGACGAGCGCCGTGCGCACCGCACCGATCGGCACCCCGGCCTCCATCGCCAGCCAGCGCGACTCCCTCGGCGCGCGGGCCGGCAGGGCATCGTGCACCAGCACCCCCACCGGCCCGAGGCCATCGGTGGGGCGTTCGACACCCGACGCCGGTTCCTCGGCCAGGTGCAGACCGATCCGGCCGGCAGCCTCCAGCACATCCTCGGTGCGGGTGACCAGCAGCGCCCCGTTCCGGATCAGCCGATTGCACCCCGCGGAGAGACCGGAGGTGATCGGGCCCGGCACGGCCATCACGATCCGCCCGAGCGCCGCGGCGTCGGCGGCCGTGCGCTGCGCCCCGCTGCGCAGCCCGGCCTCGACGACCACGGTCCCGGCGGCCAGACCCGCGATGACCCTGTTCCGCACGAGGAACCGGTGCCGGGCCGGCGTTGAGCCCGGCGGGTACTCGCTGATCACGAGCCCGGACGCGGCGATCCGCTCGAGGAGCACCGCGTGAGCCGCCGGATAGCTGCGATCCACTCCGCAGGCGAGCACGGCGACCGTGGTGCCCTGCGCAGCGAGCGCCCCCCGGTGGGCAGCGCCGTCGATCCCGATGGCCGCTCCGGCCACCACCGCGAACCCGCGGTCGGCGAGCCCGCCCCCGAACTCACCGGCCACGTGGGCGCCGTAGCCGGTCGCGGCGCGGGCCCCGACCACGGCGACGGCCTGCTCGCTGACCTCGGCGAGCCCGGCGGGCCCGCGCGCCCACAGCGCCAGCGGCGGTGCGAGCTCCGGTACCCCGCACGCCGTGAACGCGGTGAACGACCAACGCGGCCAGTCCTCGTGCTCGGGGGTGATCAGCCGGGCACCGGCACCGGCGGCCGCGGCGAGATCGGCGGCCGCCCGATCGACGGTGCGCCGGGCCGCGGTCTCCCGGGCGACCGGTTCGGGGACCGCGCCCCGGCGCAC
>JBKJPD010000496.1:0-8816 GCA_046595345.1 Pseudonocardia sp. | reverse complement strand
GGCGGCGACGGCCGCGCGCAACCGGGCGGCGCCGGTAGCGGCGCTGTCGGACCCGGCATCGGCGCCGCCGATACCCAGCTCGGCAGGGGTCCGGTCGAACAGCTCGCCCAGCAGTGCCCGGTACTGCGGCTCCGGGACGGCGTGGCCGTTCTCCCATCGGGACAGCAGCGACTTCAGGCTCGCCGCCGCCGCCACCGGTGCCCCCCGGGCCCGGGCCAGCGCGATGATTTCGCGGGCGGCCCGGGTCTGAGACCACCCGCGGGCGGTGCGGGCTGCGCTGAGTCCGTTCGGTCGATCGGTCATGGGCTCCAGGATTGTCGGTGCCCGGCGCTACCGTCAACGGTAATGACGCAACAGGGCATCAACACTTGGGCGAATGGGGTTGCTGTGGATCTGACGGCATGTTCGGTGTGCGTTCTGACGGGATCGGCGGGAGGGGTGATCACCGGCTACTGCGCGGGTCGGCGGCGGCGCGGGGCCGGACGGCGGGCGGCCGACCGCGCCACCCGCGGCCGCACGATGCGGTCATGGCCGGGTGGACGGCGTGACCGGAGGCGTCCGGGGGCGGGGGAGGGTCCCGGCGGCCGGCGGGGTGACGGGGGCCGGCGGGGTGACGGGGTGTCGTGAGCGGAGTGAGCAGGGGTCGATCAGTCGAAGTCGCCCGCGGCGTGACGCACCAGTCCCAGCAGCTCGGTCAGGTGCGTCTCCTGCTCCGGGGTGAGGCCACTCAATCCGAAGCCGACGGCGGTCACCGACATCGTGGCCTTGTCCCGCAGAGCCACACCCGCATCGGTGATCTCCACCAGGGTGGCGCGTCGATCCGTCGGGTGGGGGGTTCGGCGCACCAGGCCGTCGGCCTGCAGGCGGTCCACGATGTTGGTCACGCTGGTCGGGTGCAGTTGGAGGCGTTCGCCCATCACGCGCATCGGGAGCCTGCCCTGCCGCGAGAAGGTCAGCAGCACCAGTGCTTCATACCGCGCGAAAGTGAGGCGGTGCGGACGAAGGGCACCGTCCACGGCCGAGAGCAGGATCTGCTGCACCCGCATCACGCTCGTCACCGCGGCCATCGTGCGGGCCGGTCCGATCCGCTCGTCCCACAGTGTCGCCGCCCGCATGATCGGGTCGAACGGGAGCGGGCCACGGGAGGTCATGACGGGCGAGGCTAGCAGTGCACCGTCGGTGGGCCGGGCTGCGGCGCATCCGGTTCCGTCGTCGCGCCCGCCCGTGGGGTTGCACGGCCCGGGGTCGCAGGCGCCGCCCCACTGGGGCAGGCTGGCGCGCATGCTCTTCGCATTCAGTATCGCCCCGGCAGGGCTCGGTTCCGACAGTGTCGGCGACGTGGTGGCCGAAGCGGTCCGGGTGGTCCGGGAATCCGGCCTGCCCAACGAGACGACCTCGATGTTCACCACCATCGAGGCCGAGACCTGGGACGAAGCGATGTCGGTGATCAAGCGGGCGGTCGAGGCCGTGCAGGCCCGGTCCCCGCGGGTGAGCCTGGTACTCAAGGCCGACATCCGCCCGGGTCACACCGGGCAGTTGCAGGCCAAGGTGGAACGGGTCGAGCGGGCTCTGGAGGCATGACGGGGGGCACCGGAGGCGGCAGACCGCGCAACCGGGCAGGGTCGGCCGCATGACCGGGTTCGTCCTCGTCCACGGTGCGTGGCATGACGGCTCGTGCTGGGATCCGCTGGTTCGCGAGCTCACCTCGCGCGGGCACCACGCCGTGGCTGTGGACCTGCCGTGCGAGGAGCCCGGCCTCGGCGCGCTCGCCTACGCGGAGGCGGTCGAGTCGGCCATCGGTGCGGTGGGCGCGGTGTGGGGTTCGACCAGGGGGCGGCCCGAGCCGGTGGTGCTCGTCGGGCACTCGCTGGGTGGGCTCACAGTGCCGGTGGTGGCACAGCGGCTGGGGCCGGAGCGGGTGAGCGCGATGGTGCTGGTGTGCCCGCTGACGCCACGCCCCGGCTTGTCGTTCGACGACCAGATGCGGGCCGACCCGGGGATCATGGCCGACGGATTCGGGACGGGACAGCTGCGCCACGACGACAGCACCACCTCCTGGCCGGCGGTAGCGGCGGTATCGAACCTGTACCGGGGCGTCGCCGCGGAGCTGTCGGCCATGGGTTCGGGAACGGCGCAGGCCCAGGTGGCCGGTGCGGTCGCGCGGCTGCGGAGGCAGGCGTGGGCCGTCAGGCGGGAGACCACACCGCTCGAGACGTGGCCCGTGGTGCCGACCACCGTGGTCGTGTGCGCCGAGGACCGGGTCGTGGCGCCCGACCGGATCCGGAGCAGTACCCGCACGATCCCGGGGGCCGATCTTGTGGGGCTGCCCGGTGGGCACTTCCCGATGCTCACCCGTCCCGGGGCGCTCGCAATGGTCGTCGCCGACAGGGTCCGCCGGTGCTGAGCACTTCCTGTCCGGCCTGATACGAAAGCGCCCCGGGGGGCCACCGCGAACGGTGACCCCCCGGGATCGGGATGGTTCGAGCGGAACCGCTCGTCAGCCCGGTGCCGGCCCGGGGCGGTGCTGGGTCCTGCTCAGCGCCTGGAGGCGACGTTCAGGCTGAAGAAGTAGAGGCCGACCAGGATGGCCACCCCGCCCAGCAGCATCGCGATCTTCGCGAGCTTCGCGGAGGCCGGACGCCCGACGGCGGCACCACCGAGGGCGAGGGCGGTGACGCCACCGATCCAGCCGAGGATTGTGATCGGGCTGGCTGCCAGCGCGATGATGCCGATGATCAGGGCCACCTTGCCCAGCCCGGGGCTGTCCTGCTTGGCGCTCTTCCTGCGGGCGTCGGTGAGCAGGCGGTCGGCGATGGTGTTCTCTGCGCTCATGGAGTTCCTTCATGTGAGGGATGCCGCGGCTGTCGCGGCCAGGTGTAGCTGTCAACGTGAAGCGACCAGAAACGTCACGCTGTTCTCATCAACGAGCCGCTCCCAGGTCTGGTGCTCCGCTAGATCGGTGGCCGATAACGCAGCGCGTCGGGAGATTCACCGAGATCGGCAGCGCACCGTGACCGAAGTCGACCGGATCGGTGGATATCGGCCCTGGCCGACCCTGGATTCCTGCCCACCGCCGGGGCGGAGCCCCACCGAGGATGTTCGAGTCCGAGTCTGAATCGGTGGCCCGGTGCGAGGCGCTCGGTACGGAGGGCGGGCCTTCGCCCACCGGTGTGGCCCGGCGATCGACCCGGCTACCTGTGGGCCCGGTGCGCGGCCGGGCGCACCCGTGCCAGGATGAACGGCGTGTCCCGACCTGATCCTCGCTCACCGGCCAAAACGGCCGCGCTGCCGACGGCCATGGCCGGCGCGGTCGACCTCGCCGCCGTCAAGGCGCGCTCCGAGGCCGCCGCCCGCCCCCGACCGCCCGTCGCCCCGGGCGGCGGGCCCGACGGTTCCTCGGGTGGCTTCGTCATCGACGTCACCGAACGGAGCTTTCAGGCCGACGTGCTCGAACGGTCGCTCGAGGTGCCGGTCATCGTCGACATGTGGGCTGAATGGTGCGCCCCGTGCAAGCAGCTCAGCCCGGTTCTGGAGCGACTCGCCCAGGCCGCCAACGGCGCCTGGATCCTCGCGAAGGTCGATGTCGAGGCGAACCAGCGCATCGCACAGGCCTTCGGCGCGAAGTCCATCCCGATGGTGGTGGCCGTGGCCGGCGGGGAGCCCATCGATACGTTCAGCGGCGCGCTTCCCGAGCCGCAGATCCAGCAGTGGATCGACGCGATGCTCGACTCGCTACGGGAGCAGATGCCCGCCATCGCGGCCGCCGAGGCGGGCCAGGCCGGCGCGCTTCCCGAGCCGCCGGAGGAGCCTGAGGATCCGCGGTTCACCGCTGCCGAAGATGCGCTCGAACGCGGCGACTGGGACGCAGCCGAGGCGGCCTACCAGCAGATTCTCGACGTCGAACCGGCAAACGAGCAGGCATTGGCGGCAGTGTCACAGGTGCGGTTCCTCGCGCGCGCCGAGAAGATCGATCCCGCGGCCGTGGCCAACGCCGATGCCGCACCCGACGACGTCGACGCTCAGCTCGCTGCGGCCGACGCCGAGCTCGCGGGCGACGGGGTGGAGGAGGGGTTCGCGCGCCTCGTCGCCACCGTGGGTCGCACGTTCGGTGCCGATCGCGACCGGGTGCGCGGACACCTGCTCGGGTTGTTCGAGCTGTTCGCCCCGGACGACCCGCGGGTGACCGCGGCCCGGCGAGCGCTGGCCCGCGTCCTGTTCTGACCCGGTTCGGAGTCGGTCGGTCCGGCAGCAGGCAGCCGATCGGCCCCTCGGCGGTCCCATCCGACGGCGTCGGCGGCCGGGCAGTGGAAGGTCTGGTCCGCCCGCTTGGAGGGCCAAGGTGCGCATCGCGTCATCACCTCTCGCGCGCCGCCGGGGGAGCGGTTGGGCACACCACGACCCGGCCGGATAGCGTCGGGTCCCGTGGTGCAGACGAGCGCGGTGCGCGCAGCCCGGTTGGCCGCCCGCGCGACGGCGATCGTGGGTGTTCTGGCACCGGTGATCATGGCGATCGTGCTGACCGTGCGACACCCGGACGCGCTGGTCACGTGGTTGCCGTCGCCGGACATGCGCGGGCTGCACGTCGACTTCGACACGTTCTGGCACTCGGCGGTGGCGCTGGCCGATGGCTCCTACCTCGGCACCAACATCTATGACACATCCGCGCAGCTCACGAACCTCAACCCGCCGCTGCTCACGGTGTTGCTGGTGCCGTTCGCGGCTCTCGACGCGCTGACCGCGTACCGGATCTTCGCGGTGCTCACGCTGTTGATGGTGGTGGGCGCGGTGCTGGCCGTAGCTCGGGAGCTACGTTTGCGCCCGCTCGTCACGGCGGCCGCGGTGGTGGCGGTGCTCGCGTCGTCACCGCTGCACGGCACGCTCGTGCTGGGCCAGATCTACCCGCTTCTGCTGGTGGGGTTGGTGGCCGGCTGGATCGCGGAGCGGCAGGGACAGCCGGTGCTCGCGGCCGTGCTGTTCGGGATCACGGTGGCGCTCAAGCCGTCGCTGGCGCCGCTGCTGCTGCTTCCCGCGGTGCAGCGGCGGTGGCTGCCGATGCGGTCCGGGTTGGCGGCGGCCGTGGTCGCGACGTTGGTCGGGGTGCTCCTGGCCGGGCCGCGGAGCGGCATCGACTGGTTGATGGTCGCCTTCACCGCGCCGGTGCCCGACACCGCGGACAACGCCTCGCTGCCCGGTCTCGCCGCGCGGTTCGAGGTGCCACCGGCGGTGGGGATGCTGCTGGGCCTGGTGGTACTGGTCGGCACGCTCGTGTGGATCGGGCGCCACCGCGACCGGATCGACCCGGCCGGGACAGCGCCGTGGGCGGTCGTCGCCGCCGGCCTGCTGTTCTCGCCGATCGCCTGGCACAACTACCTGCTGTTGCTCGTCCCCGGTGTGCTCGTGCTGATGACACTCGGGCGCGGGGCAGCGGCCGCCGTCGCCCTCGCGGTCGCCGTCATCCCGGTGTCCTGGAACGCGGAGTGGCCGCCCGAGGCATTCGGCGCCGACTTCGGGCGGTCGCTCTACTGCGCGATCCTGCTCGGCTACTGGCTGGTGCTGTTGCGCTCCGCGCCGGGCCCTTCGGGGCCGCCGCCGGCTGGTGTCAGGGGATCCCCGGCCTCGGCGGCGGTCGGGGCGAGCCGGACCGGCTCTTCCGACGCCTGATCCAGCACCTGCCGGGTGGGGACAGCCGCGGCTCGACGGCGCACCGCCCCGTCGAAGGGCTCGGGGGCCAGCCACAGGACACCCGACGGCGGCAACTGCAGCACGGCCGACGCCGGCCGTCCGTGCCAGACCGTCTGCTCGGCCTCGACGGCGCCGAGGTTGCCCACGCCCGAGCCGCCGTAGATCTCGGCGTCGGTGTTGAGCACCTCGCGCCAGCGGCCTGCGAACGGCAACCCGATCCGGTAGTCCGGGTTCGGTGTCCCGGAGAAGTTCGCGATGCAGGCGAGCACCGTGGGCTTGCCCTCGGCGTCGACGCCGTGGCGCAGGAAGCTCAGGACGTTGCCTCCTGCGTCGTTGGCGTCGATCCAGGAGAAGCCCTCGGGTGTGGTGTCCCTGGTCCAGAGTGCGCAGTGGGCGCGGTAGGCGCGGTTCAAATCGCCCATCATGGTCTTGATCCCGGCGTGCAGCGGCTCTTCGAGCAGGAACCAGTCCAGCGAGCGGGACTCCGACCACTCCCGTTCCTGGCCGAACTCGCCGCCCTGGAACAGCACCTTCTTGCCCGGGTGTGCCCACTGGTAGGCCAGCAGTGCGCGCACGCCCGCTGCCTTGTTCCAGTCGTCGCCCGGCATCCGGGTCCACAGCGAACCCTTGCCGTGCACCACCTCGTCGTGCGAGAGCGGCAGGACGAAGTTCTCGGTGAACGCGTACATCAGCGAGAACGTCATCTGGTTGTGGTGGAAGCCCCGGTAGATCGGGTCACGCGCGAGATAGTCGAGCGTGTCGTGCATCCAGCCCATGTTCCATTTGAAGCCGAAGCCCAGCCCGCCGAGGTGCGTCGGACGCGACACGCCCGCCCATGCCGTGGACTCCTCGGCGATCGTGAGGACGCCGGGATGGTTGCGGTAGACCGTCGCGTTCATCTCCTGCAGGAACGCCACCGCGTCGAGGTTCTCCCGGCCGCCGTGGATGTTGGGCAGCCACTGGCCCTCGGGACGGGAGTAGTCGAGGTAGAGCATCGAGGCCACCGCGTCGACGCGCAGGCCGTCGATGTGGAACTCCTCGAGCCAGTACAGGGCATTGGCGACGAGGAAGTTGCGCACCTCGGCGCGGCCGAAGTCGAACACGAGCGTGCCCCAGTCGGGCTGCTCGCCGCGGCGCGGATCGGCGTGCTCGTAGAGCGCGGTGCCGTCGAACTTCGCCAGCGCCCACTCGTCGCGCGGGAAATGCGCGGGCACCCAGTCGACGATGACACCGTAACCGTGCCGGTGCAGGTGGTCGACGAAGTATCTGAAGTCATCAGGAGTACCGAACCGGGCCGTGGGTGCGTAGTAGGAGGTGACCTGGTAGCCCCAGGAACCGCCGAATGGATGTTCGGCCACCGGCAATAGCTCGATGTGGGTGAAGCCCGTCTCGTCCAAGTAGTCGACGAGCTCGTGCGCGAGCTCCCGGTAGCCCAGGCCCCGGCGCCACGAGCCGATGTGCATCTCGTAGGTGCTCATCGGCTCGGCGTGGGCCTGGCGCTGGGCGCGCGCGGTCATCCAGTCGGCGTCGGACCACTCGTGGGTCGACTCGTTCACGACCGACGCGGTGGCGGGGGGGATCTCCGTGGCGAACGCCATCGGGTCGGCCTTGTCCCGCCAGCGGCCGTCCTTGCCCAGGATGCGGAACTTGTAGCGGGTGCCGGCCTCGATACCGGGCACGAACAGTTCCCAGACCCCGGACCCACCCAGTACGCGCATCGGGTGGGTCCAGCCGCTCCAGCCGTCGAAGTCGCCGGTGACGCGGACACCCTGCGCCGTCGGGGCCCACACGGCGAAGCTCGTGCCGGTGACGGCGCCCGCGGGTGTGTCGTAGGCGCGCACGTGCGCGCCGAGGACGTCCCACAGGCGCTCGTGGCGGCCCTCGCCGATGAGGTGCAGGTCGATCTCACCGAGGGTGGGCAGCCAGCGGTACGGATCGTCGACGATGTCGACGCGGTCGGGGTAGTGCACGGCGAGCCGGTAGTCGGCGGCCGGTCCGGGCACCACGCCCGAGAACAGGCCGGCGTCGTGCACCTTGACCAGCGGGTGGCCCGCACCGTCCTGGAGCACCACGTGCACCTCGTCGGCGTGCGGGCGCAGCACCCGCACGACAGTGCCGTCGGGGTGCGGGTGAGCGCCGAGCACCGCGTGCGGGTCGTGATGGGCGCCGCCGAGTAGCCGGTCGACGGTGGCCGGGTCGGGCGGGCAGGGGTCGGTCGTCTGGATGATCTCCGCCTCCCGGCTGATCGTCTGGGTCCGGTTCTCCGCGCGGTCCACCCGCGCACCCTATTGCGGTGGAAGGCCTGCCGCCGACCCTGACCACTCCGATCGTGCGGTGTCGTCCGGGTCGCACGCGGCGGCTATCTCAACTCCGGCGCGGCCTCCGCCGTCAACCGGGCGATCGGGGCCAACGGGATCGGGGCCCAGCTCGGGCGGCTGCGGATCTCATAGAGCACCTCGTACACGGCCTTGTCCAGCTCGAACCCGCGTAGTACCAGCGACTGCTCGCGCGGATCGGTGCCCGCGCGCAGCGTGTATCCGTCGCAGAACGCCGACCGGTTGCGCATTGCCCACTCGTTGGCGTGCCACGCCAGCTGGGAGTAGTGGTCGGGATGGGTCAGATCCCCGGCCGGCTCCCACTGGGAGAGCTGGTGGAACGCGGCGTAATCGAACGAACGGAGCATGCCGGCGACATCGCGCAGCGGTGAGTCGGGCCGAACCCGGTCGGCGAACGCGGCGGCCGGCTCACCCTCGAAGTCGATCACCAGCCAGCCGTGGGGGGTCCGCAGGGCCTGACCGAGGTGCAGGTCGCCGTGGATCCGCTGGGTGCGGATCGGTGCGGCCTGCTCGGCGATCGTGTCGTAGACGGCACGGATCGACGCCACGTGGTCGGCCAGCGCGGGCACCGCCGCGGCAGCCGCCGTGAGGCGCCCGTGCCAGTACGCGGCGAGCCCGTGGGCGTCGCGCTCGGAGCCGCCCAGCGCGCGCCGCAGTTCCTCGTGCACCACCGCGATGGTCTCGCCCAGCCGCGACGCCTCGGCGGCGAAGTCTCCGCCCACCTCGTCTGCGTGCAGGTCGCACTCGGCGAGCAGGTCGCGCACGCTCCCGAGTGCCATCGCCCAGCCTTCGGCCGAG
>JBKJPD010000338.1:0-2700 GCA_046595345.1 Pseudonocardia sp. | reverse complement strand
ACGGTGTTGTCCACGACCACGGCGGACTCGGGCCGGACGGTCACCGCCACCGGGCTCGCGGGCGAACTGGCGGTCACACGATCGCCGGGGCCCGCCGGATTCCGGGGCCTGGCCGTGGTTGTCACCAGCGGCCTGGGCAGCTTCGACGTCGCAATTCCCAAGACATACAACACGGTCTGGCGCGTCGGCACCCCGCCCCAGGAACTTCTGGACGCGGCCGCACGACGTGATCCCTCGTGGGCGGCCTACGCGCGGCCCACGCTGCAGAAATCCCGGCCGGACGGCCTCCTTCGTGCGGTCGCCCTGGACTCCGCGCCACCCGACCAGGTGATCGCGGTGTTCTTCACCCTCAGCACCGCCGCTCCCGAGGCGGGGGACGCTCTCGCCGACGCCATGGCTGCGGAGTTCACCCGCGGCGGCAAGGTCGTGAACGAGACGCACGGAGTACGGGTCAACGGCGTGGACGGCGCCTACGCCGAATTCACCATCCCCACGCTGCCCGGCGGCTCCGAACCGCGGGTCGGCATGCAGGTGCGTATCCCCGACCCGCCCAACGGTCTGCTGTGGGCTGTGACCTGCGAAGCTCCCGAGTCCAAGCGAGCCGAGATGGAGCCGGTCTGCGCGCAGATCGCGTCCACCTTCCGTCCGCTGCCCAAAATCAGCGGCTGATCGGATGCCTCAGGCGGGCGAATCCCGCCGGCTCTGGGCTAATACGGCCGATCCTGACGACATCGCGAACTCGACCCCGGGATGTCGCTCATCACGATCTGACGGCGAGGAACCGGGGGTCGGTCACAACACCGCGGCGTCGGTCCACAGGCGGGCGGAGCGGCCGGTGAGCACGTCGAGCAACGCCACCGCCTGGCCGTCGGTGAGCGAGGCGACGTAATCGATCACCGCGCGGGCCCTGGCGAGCCGGTCCGCATCGCGACGCGGACCGAACTCATCCCGGGCCAGCTCCACGAGATCTCGCAGGCGCGGGGGCAGGCGGGTACCGCCCGCGGATGTCGACCCGTCCTCGCCGAGCCACTCGTGCAGAGCCCCGACCAGGGCTGTCAGCACCGCGGCCTGCCCGCGCTGGTGCGACGCGAGGTCGGGGCGCTGCAGGACGAACCACTGGTGCACGAACTTCAGGACTGCCACTTCGTGCCACTGCGCGACATCCAACGCGACATGACCGGACCGCACCGGCGGGTCGGGATGCACCTGAACCCCGGCTACCAGCCGTGCCGTCCAGCGGGCCGAGAACTCCGCGACCGCCCGTTCCGCAGCCATCGACCCGTCGAAGGAGACGGCGAGCAGGCCGTCCACCAGGTCCGCCCGCACCCGCTCGACGGCCGCGGCGAACGCGTCGTCGTCGAAGGCCCAGGCGTCCTTGGCGTGCAGGCGGCGCCGCAGGTCGCCCAGTGCTGCGCCCGGGCCCAACCCGACGGGACGGCGCTGCCAGCCGGTCAGCTCGGCGGCGACACCGGCGTGTCGCAACACTCCGACGCGGTGGAAATCCTCCAGATCGTGAATGGCGTAGGCGATGTCGTCAGCGGTGTCCATCACGGCGGCCTCCACCGTCTGCTGCCACGGCCCGATCGCCGGGAACACCGCACGGCTCGTGCGCAGGTCGTCGATCTCGGTGGAGTAGCAGGAGAACTTGGCCGACCCGGCGAGCGGAGCGCCGGGCAGCGGTCCCCCGCCACGCGGTGGCATCGCGGCGGCGCTGGGATGCGGGTCGGGATGACCGAGGCGCGCCCACGGGTACTTCAGAACGGCGGCCCGGACGGCCGCGGTGAGGTCGAGGCCGGTGCCGCTGGGTCCGTGCAGGTCGATCGTGGTGACGATCCGGAAGCTCTGGGCGTTGCCCTCGAACCCGTCGGGCAGCCCGAGAGTCTCGCGGGCCAGCCGGTCGAGCACCCGCTCGCCGAGATGCCCGAACGGCGGGTGCCCGAGGTCGTGGGCCAGCGCCGCCGCCTCGACGACGTCGGGATCGCAGCCGCCGAGGCGCTCCAGCAGCGGGGCCCCGTCCGTGACCAACTGCTCGGCGACGGCGCGCGCCACCTGAGCCACCTGCAGGCTGTGGGTGAGCCGGTTGTGCACCAGCAGGCCGGAGCCCGTCGGGCTCACCACCTGGGTCACGCCGGCGAGGCGGGCGAAGAACGGCGACGCGACGATCCGGTCCCGGTCCACCCGGAACGGGCTGCTCGCGACGCCCGCACCGGTCTCGACAACCTGCGTCCGGCGGGTCGCACGGCCGTTCCGGGCGGACGGCCCGTGATCGATCACCCCTGCAGGGTAGGACACGTGTCCGGCACTCCTGCCGGGCGCGACATGCGGGGACCGCTCGGGTAGAACGGGAACGTGACGGCCGACGTGCTGGTGATCGGCGGGGGGCCGGCGGGCCGGGCCCTGGCTGCCGCGTGTGCTGGTCGCGGTCTGCGGGTCACCATGATCGACCGGGCGCCCGACGCGCCGTGGCGGGCCACCTATGGCGCCTGGTCCGCCGACCTGCCCGCCGACCTCCCGGAAACGGTCATCGCCACCCGGGCGGGTGGCCGGGCGATCGCCCGCACCGAGCACCTGCTCGACCGCGAGTACGCGGTGCTGGACGTACCCGCGCTGCGCGCGCACCTGGACGCAGGTCTCGGGTCATCGGTGATACGGGCAGGCCGCGTCGTCGGCTCGGCCGGGCCGCGCACCGTCGTCCTCGCC
>JBKJPD010000049.1:0-5850 GCA_046595345.1 Pseudonocardia sp. | reverse complement strand
ATGAACTCGACGATCAGACCAGTACATCGTCGACGGCGCACTTCTTCCGTGCTGATCATGGACTGACCACTGCCTACGCGAATCCAGCGCGCCGGCCGGCGGCCCCCGCGAACCGGGTCGGCGACAAGGGATACGTCGGCGACGAGATCATCACTCCGTCGCCGATGCCCCGCCACCTCGACCTGGTCGGCCAGGAGCAAGGAATACGAAACTCAGGCCGTTAGTATTCGCTACGCGGTCGAGTAGGTGATCGTAAACTCTGAAACCTGACGCAGCACGCACGCCGACTGCATCTGACTGCTCTCGCCTTTCGCCTTTCGCCACAACGATCTCGACTGTAATCGCCCTGCACTTCCGTCTCGCCGGCGGAAGAACCGCCCACACACCAGGATTCGGAACTCCTCCTCCAGGAGTTCGAGCGGCCCGGCGGGCGAGCCGGCGGCCGTAGGAGAGACGCTCCCCGGTCGTCCAGAAGTCGGCGACGTTCAGGCTGAAGCCGGCCATGTGTTCCACGCCGCTCCGGCGCAGCGCAGCCGCCGGCGCATCAACGTCGGGCCCGAGGCCGGGTAGCCCCCGTCGAGGTAGCCAGCGGCGCCCGCCGCTGATCCGGGCGCGTTGGTCCGCGGCATCACCGGCGCCGCCGCGGGAGCCGGTGATCAGATGTCGGTCGGGGCTGCCTGGCGGGCGGTGCGACCGACGCCCGTCCAGGTGAACCGGGCGCGGCGCAGGACGTCGGGGTCGAGGAGGTTGCGGGTGTCGATCACGCGGGCATTGGCCGTCAGCCCGGCGAGGCGCGGCCATTCCAGCGCCCGGAACTCCGGCCATTCGGTGAGGATCACGATCGCCTCGGCGCCGGTCGCTGCCTCGTAGGGATCGTCGACCACCGTCAGCAGCGAGACGTCGATCGCCCCGGCCCTGACGCCCGGGTCGTATGCAACCAGGTCGGCTCCGGCCTGCTTGAGCAGCGCCGCGACGCCCAGCGCCGGCGAGTCGCGGATGTCGTCGGTGCCGGCCTTGAACGTCAGGCCGAACAGGGCCAGGCGGGTGCGGGTCAGCGAACCGGTGCGCTTGCCCGTCACTGCGGTGCGGATCTTGTCGACCATCCGCTGGTACTGCCGCGTGTTGGTGTCGATCGTGGCCCGAAGCAGCCGGAACTCGAAATCGGCGCCGTCGGCGACCTGCAGCAGCGCGTGGGTGTCCTTCGGCAGGCACGAACCACCCCACCCAGGTCCCGGCGAGAGGAACGCCTGGCCGATGCGCCGGTCATAGCCGATGCCCTCTGTGACGTCGGCGACATCGGCGTCGAGCCGCTCGCAGAGCTCCGCGATCGCGTTGACGTAGGACAGCTTCATGGCGAGGAAGCAGTTGGCCGCGTACTTGATCATCTCGGCGCTGGCGGCGTCGGTGAGCACCGTCGGGGCGCCAAGGCGCGCGTAGAGGGCGGCGACCCGCTCCGCGGCGTCCTGCTGGCTCGACCCGACCACGATCCGGTCCGGGTTGAGGAAATCGTGCACCGCGGTGCCCTCGCGCAGGAACTCGGGATTGCTGACGATCCCGACGTCGTCGCGCTTGAGCAGCTCCGCGGTGCGGACCGACGTGCCCACCGGCACCGTCGACTTGTTGACCACGACGCAGCCCACCGGCAGGACGTCGCGGGTCTCCTCGATGACCGCCTCGACAGCACCGAGATCAGCGACCCCGCCGACCCCCATCGGAGTGGGCACGCACAGGAACATCACCTCGGCGGGGGAGCCTTCCTGTTCGAGCTCGGCCAATGCGGCCGCCGCGCCGACCGCGAACGAGAGCCGCCCGGCTGCGATGCCCTCGATCACGAGCTCGGTGAGGCCGTCCTCACGGATCCCTACCTCGCCCGCCCGGAGCCGCTCCACCTTGATGGCGTCGATGTCGGCACAGACCACCCGGTGCCCCAGCGACGCCAGACAGGCACCGGTCGTCAGGCCCACATATCCTGTGCCCACAACTGCGATATGACGTGCGAACATGCTGTCCCCTCGGCCGATGCGAATACAGGGTCCCAACACTCAGGCCCATGACATGGTTCGATCGCCGCGCCGGGATCGTTGCACCACCGGGTCAGGCTGCCACGCCCGACCACGGTTCCCACGCCCGGCCACGATTCCCATGCCGGCAGCGGCTCCACGGCCGGCACCAGGACCCCACCGGCCGCACTGTTCGTGGCGCGAGGCGGCGAGGCGAGCGCCCGGTTGGTATCACGCGGCCCTAACAGGTCACGATCGCACCGGCATCGATCCAGCGCCCGCCGGACCGTGGGCGTGCGCCGGCCGAGGCCCGTCGAGTCGATCGACGACCGGGACCTCACGGCCGGGTCGTGCGCCGGCCTGGCCGCGAACCTGGGCGTGCCCGGCTGAGATCAGGATCTGCTGATCAGGCGGCGGCCAGGCTGCGGGATCACGCGGCGGCGGTCAGGCGGCCACGCCCAGCCACGGCTCCCAGGCCGGCAGCGGCTCCACCGCCAGCACCAGGACCCCGCCGGCCGCCCTGTTCGGGGCGCGGGGCGGGGAGGGGAGCGCCCAACCGAGCTCCTCGAGCAACCGGTCGGCCTTGCGGGAGTTGCACGAACGGCACGCCGCGACGCAGTTCTCCCATGAATGGGGGCCACCGCGACTACGGGGCAGCACGTGATCGATGGTGTCGGCGCGCTTCGCGCAATAGGCACACCTGCGGCCGTCACGGCGCAGCACACCGGCGCGGGTCATCGGCACGGCACGGCGGTAGGGCACCCGGACATAACGGGAGAGGCGCATCACCGATGGCGCGGGGATGGTGAGGCTCTCCGAGTGGAAAGCCGAATCGAGCATGACTTCCACACATTCGGCCTTGCCGGTGAGCATGAGTACCACGGCACGCTTGGCCGTGACGACGGCCAGCGGTTCGAAAGTGGCATTGAGCAGCAGGACCCGGGACCCCGGTGAGAGCACGCTCGGGTGCGGCGTGTTCCCCGGTACCTCCCCTGGATCGGGGTCGGTACCGTCGGGGTCGGGTTGTCGATGCTGCACGCGACCACCTCCCTGGGCAGATCAGACCATAGCCGCAGCGGGTTGCGCGAGTGTGATTGCGGTCCCAACAGCCATGAGCGGGATGTTCGCCCACCCTGCGGCGCGCCACACAGCTCTGGCCGGGACGACGATTCCTCCCGCAGCCGCCACGGCGCGACTGTCTGCGGTGCCCGACGAGGCAGCGTGACGAGCGGGTCGTCACTGTTGTCCGCATCGACGACCGTACCGATGTCTACCGCCCGCGCCGAGCCTCAGCAGTTCCGGTGACGACGGAGGCTCGAACGTCGGCGACCAGGTCATCGGTGTCCTCGCAGCCGGCCGACAGCCGCACCAGACCGGGCTTGACGTCGTCGCCCCACCGTTGCCGCCGGTCGGCGGTGCTGCGCAGCCCGCCGAAGCTCGTGGCCGACCCGACCAACTTCGACGCCGCGAGAAACCGCCCCACCGCCTCCTCGGACGCCAGGGTGAACCGCAGGACGCCGTTCCACCGCCGCATCTGCCGCGACGCGACCGCGTGGGCGGGATCGTCCGGGTGCCCGGGCCACCGGACGTCGGTGACGGCCGGGTGCTCCAGGAGCATCTCGACGAGGGCCGCGGCGTTGGCGGCCTGCCGGGCCAGGCGCAGGTCCAGTGTGCCCAGCCCGCGGTGGGCGAGCCAGACCTCCATCGGGCCCGGCACCGCTCCACCGAGGGCGCGGGCGTCGCGCAACCGGGCGACGAGGTCGGGATCCCGGGCGCTGACATGCCCGAGTATCACGTCGCCGTGCCCGGCCGGCGCCTTCGTATCGCTGGCAATCGTCAGGTCGGCGCCCAGCGTGAGCGGCACCTGCCCGAGCGGCGTCGCCGTCGTGTTGTCGACGGCCAGCAGCGCCCCCGCGGCGTGCGCGGCCGCCGCGACGGACGCGATGTCAACGACGTCGAGGCCCGGGTTGGAAGGGGTCTCCACCAGCACCAGCGCTGCGCCGTCGAGCACACCTGCCGGCCACGTCCCGCCGGTCGGGACCTCCCGCACCTGTACCCCGAGCGGCGCGAGCTCAGCCCGCGCCAGCGACCGGGCCAGGTAATAGCCGTCGGACGGGATCACGATCGCGCCCCGCGGCGCGGCCAGGCGGAGCACCGCCGCGATCGCGGCCATCCCCGAAGCGAACAGCACGCACTCCCCGCCGTCGAGGTCGCCGATCGCCGCCTCAAGGGCCCTCCAGGTGGGGTTGCCGGCGCGGCCGTAGAAGTCGGCCGGGGTCGGATCGCCGGGCAGCCCGAGATGGAACGTCGACGACAGCACCGGCCCCGGGTGTGTCGGCGCCCCGAGCGCGCCGTCGGGGTGCCCCCCGTGCACACAGCGCGTCCCGTCCCCCGTCATGGCATGCACCCTACTGTCGGGCACGGAAACAGCTGCCCAGGCAGCGTCTTCCGCGCCCGGTCATTCGGGTCTCGGTGCCCGGCTGATCAGTTCCTTGCCCATCTCCGCCGCCGAGAGGCCCTCGTGGCAGACCCGCCGAACGGCATCGGCGATCGGGAGCTCCACCCCGTGGCGCTCCCCCAGCTCGCAGATCGACGAGCACGACTTCACGCCCTCGGCCACCTGCCCGTGGTTCGCCGTCTCGGCCTGCGCGAGTGACTCCCCGCGGCCGAGGCGCTCCCCGAAGGTCCGGTTGCGCGACAGCGGCGACGAGCACGTGGCCACGAGGTCACCGAGCCCGGCGAGCCCGGCGAACGTCATCGGGTCGGCGCCGAGCGCGACGCCCAGCCGCGCGGTCTCGGCCAGCCCGCGGGTGATCAGCGACGCACGGGTGTTGTCGCCGAAGCCCATGCCCGCGGCCATCCCGCAGGCCAGCGCGATGACGTTCTTGCCGGCCCCGCCCAGCTCGCAGCCGACCACGTCGACGTTGGTGTAGGCGCGGAAGTAGCCGTTGGTGCAGGCGTTCTGCAGGGCGACGGCCCGGTCGTGGTCGCGGCACGCGATCACCGTGGCCGTCGGCTCCTCGGCGGCGATCTCGCGCGCCAGGTTGGGCCCGGACACCACCGCCACCTGGTCGGGGGGCACCCCTGCGACGTCGGTGATCACCTCGCTCATCCGCTTGAGCGTGCCCAGTTCCACCCCCTTCGCCAGGCTCACCAGCGTCCGCCCCGGCGGCAGCAGGTGCCGCCAGGCCGCGAGGTTGGCCCGCAACGTCTGCGACGGCACGGCGAGCACCACGGCGTCGACGTCGGCGAGCGCGGCCGCCGCGTTCGTCGTGGCCGTCAACAGGCCCGGCAGCACGATGCCCGGCAGGTAGTCCGGGTTGATGTGCAGCTCGTTCACCGCATCCGCGACCTCGGGCCGCCGCGCCCACAGCACCACCTCACGCCCGGAGTCGGCCATCACCTTGGCGAACGCGGTACCCCACGAACCGGCCCCGAGCACGGCGACGCGGCGGAGCTCCATCCCGCCCATCACGCGGCCCCGCGGCGGAAGAACTCGACGGGTGCGGGCTCACCGCGGACCTCGGCCAGCAACTCCCGCACGCGTCCCATCAGCAGGTCGGTCACCTCTCGCAGCAGTGCGCCGTCGATCGGCCGGCCGCGGTACTCCGACAGATCGACAGGCTCCCCGCAGCGCACCGTGATCGGCTTGCGGGGCAGCGGCCGGAACTTCTTGCTGTAGCCGTCGAGCACATCGCGGGTGCCCCAGTGCACGGCCGGGACGACGGGCACATCGGCCGAGAGCGCCAGCCGCGCGACGCCGGTGCGCGCGAGCATCGGCCAGCCGTCGGGGTCGCGGGTGATCGTCCCCTCGGGGTAGATCACCACGAGCTTGCCCTCTTCCAGCGCC
>JBKJPD010000647.1:0-9094 GCA_046595345.1 Pseudonocardia sp. | reverse complement strand
GGTTGCCGTATTCAACGGTCGTCGACTGGTTCTGCCGCAACAGGGTCAGCTGGCTGCTCACGTCCGGATTGCTGAGGAATTGCCCCTGCACCTGCTGCGGGCCCTGCCGCTGGGTGTCGGCCGGCAGCTTCAACACAGTGATCTTGCCGTAGTCGGCTGGGTCCGAGCTCGCGCTGACGTACGCCGACAGGAACTGCCGCGCTCGGCTCACCAGTGGGCTGGTGAGCTGGAAAGTGGCGTTCTCCTGGCCGGGGAGCCCGGCCAGCACGTAATACGGCGGCTGCGCCTGACCCGCGCCGGACGCACCCTGCACCGTCGGGTCGGTCGGGACGTCCCAGAACGACCGGGTGGAGAAGAACTCGCTGGCGCTGTCGACGTGGTACTCGGTCAGGAGCTCGCGCTGGACCTTGAACTGGTCCTCCGGGTAGCGGAGGTGCGAGCGCAGGCTGTCGGTGATCTTCGCTGCGGGCTGGACCGTGCCCGGGAAGGCCTTCATCCACGTCTTCAGGACCGGGTCGTTCTCGTCGAACGCGTAGAGCGTGACTTTGCCGTCATAGGCGTCGACGGTTGCCTTCACCGAGTTACGCAGATAGCTGACGTTGCGGCTCGGGTCGAACCGTTGCGGCCCGAGCGCGTCTGCGGTGGCCGCTCCCAGCGACATGCGCTGGCTGTAGGGGTAGTTCTCCAGCGTGGTGTAGCCGTCGACGATCCACTGGACGCGCCCGTCGACCACGGCCGGGTACGGGTCGGAGTCCGGGGTGAGCCACGGGGCCACCTCCTGGACACGGTCACGTGGGTTCCGGACGTACATGATCTTCGAGTCGTTGTTGATCGAGCCGTTGAACAGGATGTTGCGCTCGCCGTAGTAGATCGAGAACACGAGCTTGTTCAGGATGTTGCCGATCGACACGCCACCGGCGCCGGTGTAGGTGTAGCTCACCGCGTCGGCGTCGTACTCCTGCGGCGGTGCAGCGGGATCCGCGCCGACGATGGAGTAGTCGGTGATCAGCTCGCCGTAGTAGATCCGCGGCTGGTCGGTGCGCAGGCCCTCGGGCGCAGTCGCCGCGGTGCCGGTGTCGATGCTCGTGAACTTCGGCAGCCCGCCCTGCCCGCCTGCGCCGTCCTGCGCCGGCGCATTGACCTCGTTGGCCGGCGCGACCACCAGACCGTTGCCGTGCGTGTACACGAGGTGGCGGTTGATCCAGTCCTTCTGGTTGTTGACCAGCCCGGCGCTGTTGAGCTCGCGTGCCCCGACGATGTAGTCCTGCGTCTTGCCGTTGACCGTGTAGCGGTCGATGTCGAGGTTTCCGGGGAAGCCGTAGAAGTTGCGGCGCTGCTGGAACTGCGTGAACGTGTCGCCGATCTTGCTGGGGTCGAGCAGGCGGATGTTCGGGATGGTCGCCCTGTCGGCCGCGACCTGCGTGGAGGAGGCTTCCGAGGTGCCGCTGTAGTCCTGCTCCTTGACCTTGTCGTTGCCGATCCCGAACGCTTGACGGGTGGCTGCGATGTTGCGCTCGATCGGCACTGCCTCGCGCTCGTTGGCGTTGGGCGCCACGACGAACTGCTGCAGCACCGCGGGCCAGGCCGCACCGACCAGCACGCTGGAGAGCACCAGCAGCGCCGTCGCGATCACCGGTAGCTGCAGGTTGCGACGGAACACCGCGATGAAGAACGCTGCCGCGCAGATGATCGAGATGAAAAGCAGGATCAGTTTCGCCGGCATCACCGCGTTGAGATCGGTGTAGGTGGCGCCGGTGATGATGTCGCTACGGTTGGAGTAGAGCAGCTCGTACCGGTCGAGGTAGTACGCCACGGCCTTGAGCAGAACGAACACGCCGGCGAGGACGGCCAGCTGGGCACGCGCCGCGCCGGATACCTGGCCCGCACGGCCGGTGAGCCGGATGCCGCCGAAGATGTAGTGGGTCATGAGCGCGACCACGAAGCTGATGGCGACGCCGACGAACAGCCAATCAAGCAGCAACCGGTAGAACGGCAACTGGAACGCGTAGAAGCTGATGTCGATGCCGAACTCGGGGTCGGTGACGCCGAAGGGCGTGGAGTTGAGGAACAGCTGGACGGTCTGCCAGTCCCCCTGCGCAGCGGAGCCTGCGATCAGCCCGATCGCCACAGGGATGCCGATGGCGAACAACTGCAACCGCTGGATGATCACCGTGCGGTAGCGCGCGATGGGGTCCTCCGGCCCGGTGACGGGCACGAACACCGGGCGGGACCGGTAGGCGATCCACAGCGCAAGTGCAACCAGACCGCCGATCAGCAGCCCACCGACGAGGAACTGCACGATGCGGGTGAACAACACCGTCGAGAACACGCTCCGGTAGCCGACCTCTCCGAACCAGAGCCAATCGATGTAGAGGTTGATGAGACGGGAGCTGCCGAGCAGCACCAGCACCAGGATCCCCGCTGCAACGAGCAGGATCCGGGTACGGCGAGTCAGCGTCGGGGCTCCCACCGGGGGCCGCATGGCCACAGGGCACGCTCCAGTGATTTCGGGGTTCGGGCGGCGGGCGTCCCGTCGGGCCGGTGTTGATTGCCCGGAGTATCCGTGACAGCCGACCAGACGGCACGCTCTGCCACGACAACTCTACTGACGGGGCGTTCAGTTCCCGTTCCGGCCTTGACGATTCGTCGGGTTTCGTGGGCCCGATTCAGCAGGTCGTGACGGGCCGGTCGGCGCGCAGCGCGTCAAGCGCGGCCAGCGCGTCGTCGAGGGTTCCGACTCGGACGAGCTGCAGACCGTCGCGGGGGTGTGCCGCGGCCTCCTCGCAGTTGCGCGCGGGCACCAGGAACGTCGTGGCGCCTGCGTCGCGCGCGGCGCGCATCTTGAACGGGATACCCCCGATCGCGCCGACCTGACCGTCCTGGGTGATCGTCCCGGTGCCCGCGACGAAACGGCCCCCGGTCAGCTCACCCGGCGTCAACTTGTCGATGATCGCGAGGGCGAACATGAGGCCGGCCGACGGGCCACCGATGTCGCCGAGGCTGATCTTGATGTCACCGTCGCGCGGCTCGATGACCGGCCCCACCCCCAGCAGGCCCTGGCGCCGGGTTGGGCTCGAGCCCAGCACCACGTCGGCGTCACGCTGCTCGCCGCCGCGCCGGTAGGTGACCGTGACCGACTGACCCGGCACGGACGTCGCCAGTGCCGCGGACACCGCGGCCGGGGTGCCGACCGTCAGGCCGGAGACGGCGACGAGCTCGTCGCCGACCTCGAGGGTGCCCTGCGCGGCCGAGTCGGGCACCACCTCACCCACCACGACCCGCGTGGGTATCGACAACTCCTTCAGCGCCGCAACCTCCGCGTCCGCCTCCGACGCGGCGAACTGTGCGCTGTTCACCTCCGCCACCTGCGCATCGGACTGGTCCGGCGGGAACAGCCGGTCGCGCGGCAAGACGCGACGGTCGTCGCGCGCCCACATGCTCAGCGCGCTGAACAGCGTGAGCTGGTCGGTGACCGACACCGTCGTCATGTTCAGCTGGCCGGTGGTCGGATAGACCATGAGGCGGTTGATCGACACGACCGTCGTTCCGCTGACCTCGCCCAGTGTGTCGTAGGTCGGCCCGGGGCCGATAGCCACGAGCGGAACCGGCAATGTCGCCCCGAGCACGCCGAGGGACAGCGCGAGTAGACCCGCGGCGACGACGTTTCCCGTGCGGTGGTTCACGACCGGGAGCCTATGTGGAGCCTCCGTGGGGTCCTCGTACGGTCGACGGTGAGTGCGGATCGGCGACGCCGCCATCCCGAACGCCGGGACGACCGGACGCCTGACCCGCCGGTTCGGTCGATCCCGATCACCGCGCCGTGCCGCATGGTCTGGTCTGCAGACGGGCCCGACCCGGACCGGATTCGCCTACGGGACGCTGCCCGGGCACCCCGCGAGCGGGGAGGGGGCGTTCCTGCTCCCGTCACGCCTCTCGTGCAGCGCCGGATCCTGGCGACCTATCTGCCGTCGTTGCCACCGCACACCTGATCAGGGAGCCCGCGCGTACCGTGGGGCCCATGAGCGACACCCCGTTCGGGTTCGGGCCCGCTGACCGCCACGGCGATGACGACCGAGACAAGGACCGTCCCGCCGGTGACGGGCCGTTGGATCCGTTCGGCATGGGCAACCTGCCCGGCATGCCCGGCGGCCTGCCGGGACTGCCGGGCGGCATGCCCGGCATGGGCGGGCCGGGCGGCTTCGACGTCAGCCAGCTCGGCCAGATGCTCACCCAGCTCGGCCAGATGCTGAGCCAGGCGCAGAACACCGGTGGCGGACCGGTCAACTACGACCTCGCCGCGCAGGTGGCCCGCCAGCAGCTCGCCGCCACCACGTCCTCGCTGACCGGCGGGCAGCGCGACGCGGTCACCGAGGCCGTCAAGCTCGCCGAGCTGTGGCTCGACGCCGCCACCGACTTCCCGGCGGGTGCCACCGCGGTGAAGGCGTGGTCGGCCACCGAGTGGGTGGATGCGAGCATGCCCACCTGGAAGCGGCTGTGCGATCCGGTGGCGCAGCGCGTGGCCGGCGCGTGGGTGGAGGCGATGCCCGAGGAGGCCCGCAACGTCGCAGGCCCGATGCTCGCGATGCTCGGCCAGATGGGCGGGCTCGCGTTCGGCAGCCAGCTCGGCAACGGCCTCGCCCAGCTCGCCGCCGAGGTCCTCACCTCCACCGAGATCGGCATCCCGGTCGGCCCCGACCGCGTCGCGGCGCTGCTGCCCGAGAACATCGAGAAGTTCACCAAGGACCTGGGCATCCCCGCCGGCGAGGTGATGATCTTCCTGGCCGCCCGGGAGGCCGCCCACCAGCGACTGTTCGCCCACGTGGGCTGGCTCAAGGAGCGGCTGCTCGGCTCGGTGGAGCAGTACGCGCAAGGCATCCGCATCGACGCCTCCCGCATCGAGGAGCTCGCCCGCGGCATCGACCCGTCCAACCCGGCGGCCGTCGAGGAAGCGATGCAGTCGGGCCTGTTCTCCCCCGAGACCACCCCCGAGCAGAAGGCCGCACTGGCCCGGCTCGAGACGATGCTCGCCCTCATCGAGGGCTGGGTCGACGCCGTGGTCGCCGAGGCCATCGGTGATCGCCTGCCCGCCGCCGAGGCGCTGCGGGAGACGCTGCGTCGCCGCCGCGCGTCCGGCGGGCCTGCCGAACAGACCTTCGCCACCGTCGTCGGCCTGGAGCTACGGCCGCGCAGGCTGCGTGCCGCAGCCGAGTTGTGGAAGTTGCTCGAGGAGCAGCGCGGCACGGCCGGCCGGGACGCGCTGTGGGCCCATCCCGATCTCATCCCGACCGCCGAGGACCTCGACGACCCCGCGGCGTTCGTCGGGCGCAAGGAGCTGGGCGACCCGATCGCGGAGCTGGCGAAGCTGGCCGACGAGAAGGCCGCAGAGGACCCGGAGGACGGCAAACCGCGCTGACACGCCCGATCAGGCGCGCAGGAATCAGTCGAACGACGACCCGGGCCCGGCATCGGGGGGCTCGTCACCGTCGATGCCCACCAGCCCCAACCCGGCCGCCGCGGACAGTCCCTCGAGGTAGCCCATGGCCCGCGCCGTGCGCGGGTAACGGTGTACCCAGGCCCAGAACCGCTCGTCGTGGCCCGGTTCCAGCAGGTGGGCTAGCTCGTGGACGAGCACGTAGTCGACCACCCAGCCCGGCAGGTCGCGCAGCCGCTCGCTGATCCGGATGGTGCCGTCGACCGGGGTGCAGGACGCCCACCGCGTGCGCATGGGCGGGACCCAGCGAACGGTGGTCGGCTCCGCGAGCCCCTCGAGGTAGCGACGGGACAGCTCCATGCTGCGGCGGCGCAGCTCGTCGTCGCCCTTGCGGGCGGGTGAGCGGCGCCGCTCCTCGCTGCGTTCGAGCCTGCGCACCATCTCGTCGACCCAGCGTTGCTCCTCGGACTCGCTCATCCAGCCCGGGATGAACACGATCACCGTGTCGCCCTCACGCCGGGCGCTGACCATGCGCCTGCGGCGATCGCTGCGCCGAACCTCCACGACTGCTGGGGGCGCCATGTGCCCAGAATAAGCATCCCGACCGCCCTGTGCACATGTTCGGGTTGCCCACAGGCCCAGGAGTCCCCTGTGGACAGCTGCCGACAGGCCGGCATCCCGTGCCGCATCATCGGGCGGTGCCGCCCAGCAACCTCCCCGCCGTCCTCCGCCTGCCGCCGTACCGCACTGTGCTGCCGCTGGGTCCGGGCGGTCGGCTGTTCGGCCTCGACCCCGCGATCGCACTCGCCGTCGACGACCTGTCGCCGGCGCTGGCCGGGATGCTCGACGAACTGGCGGCCCCCGCCCAGACCGACCGGCTCGTCGCGGGCGCCGTCGAACGCGGGGCCGACGGTCACGCGGCCGGCTCGCTGCTGCGCGAGCTGATGGGAGCCGGGGCGCTGGTGGACGCCGCCGTCGCCGAACGTGGGGCGCGCCGTCGCGCGGCGAGCATCGTGGTCGTCACCGGGGCCGGACCGCTCGCCATCGGGATCATCATCGGGCTGCACCATGCGGGGGTGGGCGCCGTCCACGTCGATACCGGAGGCACTGTGTCGGCCGACGATCTCGGCACCGGATTCCTTGACGCCGACCGCGGGCGCGACCGGCTCGACGCCACCCGGACAGCGCTCGGCCGGCTGCTGCCGGGCACCCCCACCGGGGCGCCGCCACTGCGGGTGACACCCGACCTCGTGGTGCTTGCCGACACCGCACCCGACCCGGTGCGGGTCGCGGAGCTGCACGCCACCGGCACGGCGCACCTCGCGGCGCGGCTGCGCGACGGGGTCGGCGTCGTCGGGCCGCTGGTGCTTCCGGGGCGTTCGGCGTGTCTGGGTTGTCTGGAGCTGCACCGCGGTGCCCGGGACCCCGACTGGCCCTGGGCCGCGGCAGGTCTCGTGGGGCGGCCGGGACACGCCGACCCCGCCTGCACGGCGGCCACCGCGGCGCTGGCCACGGCCCAGGCTCTCGCCGCGCTCGACGGTCCGGCGAACGGGGCTGTGCCACCTCCCACTCTCGACGCCACCCTGGAACTCGACATCACCGCCGGCACCCTCGTGCAACGCCGATGGGAACCCGCGCAGCAGTGCCGGTGCGGGGCGGCCTCCACGCACGGTGGCAGGCGACACGGACCTGTGACGAGCGGGGAAGCACGGGTTGGGGACACAATTGGGGGGTGAGTACGCCAGCGAGGCCGTTCGAGGACTGGTCCGGGACACTCCGCGGGGCGTCGGCATGACCGACATCCCTCGGCGGACCGCCGCACGCACCGTCAAGCTCGCCAGCCTGCCGCTCGGGATTGCCGGTCGGGCGGCGGCCGGTTGGGGACGGCGGCTCGTCGGGGGGGACAGCGCTGAGATCTCCGCCCAGCTGATGACCAAGAGCGCCGAGCAGCTGTTCGCGGTGCTCGGCGAGCTCAAGGGCGGCGCGATGAAGTTCGGCCAGGCCCTGAGTGTGTTCGAGGCGGCCATCCCCGACGAGTACGCGGCACCTTTCCGGGAGTCGCTGGTCAAGCTGCAGTCAGCCGCGCCCCCGATGCCCATAGCCGATGTCCACATGATGCTCACCGAGCAGTTCGGCCGCGGTTGGCGAGCCCGGTTCCAGGAGTTCGACGAGACCCCGGCGGCGGCCGCGAGCATCGGCCAGGTGCACCGCGCCGTCTGGCGCGACGGCCGTGACGTCGCCGTCAAGGTCCAGTACCCGGGGGCGGGAGAAGCGTTGCGTTCGGACCTGCGCCAGCTCTCGCGGATGAGCCGGGTCATGCAGCCACTCGTGCCCGGGCTGGAGATCAAGCCGCTGATCGCGGAGCTGCGCGACCGGATGGAGGAGGAACTCGACTACCGCGACGAGGCCGCCAACCAGCGGTTGTTCGCCGCCGCGTTCGAGGGTGACGAGAAGGTCACCGTGCCCCGGGTGGTGGCGTCGGCGCCGCGTGCGATGGTCACCGAATGGGTCACCGGCCGCAAGCTTTCCGACGTGATCCGGGACGGCACCCAGGTCGAGCGCGACGCCGCGGCCGCACTGCTCTCGGAGTTCCACTACTCCGCGCCGGTACGGGTGGGCCTGCTGCACGCCGACCCGCATCCCGGCAACTTCCAGATCCTCGACGACGGCCGCCTGCTGGTGATCGACTTCGGCGCGGTGGCCCGGCTGCCCGATGGGCTCCCCCGGCCGCTGTCGATCATGGCCCGGCTTGCGCTGGAGAAGCGGCCCGACGACCTGCTCACGCTCCTGCGGGACGAGGGTTTCGTGCGGCCCGACACCGCGATGACCGCCGAGGACGCGGTCAACTACCTGGCGCCGTTCACCGAGCCGCTGCGCACCGACTCGTTCCGCTTCAACCGGCGCTGGCTGCAGAGCCAGGCCGAGCGGGTGGGCGATCTGCGCAGCCCGCAGTTCAACACCGGCCGCGAGCTCAACCTCCCGCCGCAGTACCTGCTGGTGCACCGCGTCACGATGGGCACCATCGCGGTGCTCTGCCAGCTCGACGCGGACGTCCCGTTGCGGGGCATCGTGCAGCACTGGCAACCATGGATCTTCGATGCCGAGGACGACTCCGCGGGCCGCCACGGCTGAGTACACCGAGGGCGCCGCGGAGCCCGCTCGCCACGGCCTAGGCGCCGCGGTCGAGCGGCGCCGCGCCCGTATCCGCACGAGCGGCGCGCCGGGCAGCGAATCGGGCGATCGCGGCCCACCGCCGCCCCGCGGTCACGCCGCGAGCCAGCGCGTACTCACGGGCGAACTGTTGAGCCTCCTGTTGTCGAATTCGTGCCAGGGCTTCGTGGAGCGACATCGCGGTTCCCTCTCGGTCACGGACCACCGGGTGCGGCTGGGTCGGCTCGGTGTGGATCATGAAGTGAGTCATCGGGAGCTCCTGAACACGCGATCACGCCGACCTGGCCGCGGCGTACGCGCGGTCACGGGCCAGGTCGGCCTTGCTCGGGCGGCCGCGCGGCCTCTTACGCGGGATCACCGCCCCACGCTCGAAGATCTCGCCGCCCCAGACGCCCCACGGTTCCTCCCGGCGCTCCGCACCGGCCAGGCACTCGAGCTGGATCGGGCAGAGCCCGCAGCGCGCCTTGGCCCGCTCCAGCTCGGCAGGAGCCT